>JAETTR010000173.1 GCA_021768985.1 Bacillota bacterium | reverse complement strand
AAGTTCTCGCAAAGGAGAAAAACAATGTTCAGTAAACCTCTATTCAAGCAATCGTGCAAAGCCCACGGCGTCATGTGGGGCATCATCACCTTCGCCACCTGTTTCATGCTGGCTTGCGTCATGCTGATCGCGGGAAACAGCAATCTGAAGGACACCGTAATCGTCGTGCAGAACACGATCATTCAGGGCGAAATCAAATCGCAAATGCAATCCCGCAGCATCAACTACTACGAAATTTCGGGCGGCGCGCTCGAAGCGTTCGACGAAGCGTTCGGCGACGAAATCGCTTCCCTCTTCCCGCAGATCATCACGCAAAAGCTGACAGCGGAGGAAGCCGCCGCGGCGGCGTACCGAAAGGCGGTGGACGCGCTCGACGGCGAGGGCGGATACGTTGAAACCACCGCGGCGGCGCTCGGCTACGAAAAGGATTCGACGCAGGCGCAGGAGATCCGCGGCGCGGTCATGTATGTGCTCAACCCGCAGGGAATGTTCGACGACTTCTACGTAAAATTCGGGGAAACGCCGCCCGCATACGATGTCGCGGGTCTGACGACGGTCTCCTCGCCCGAAGAACGCGCCGCTTACCGGAAGGAATATGCGGCGAACAACGCCGTCGTATTCCTCGCGGGAAATATGCTCGACGATGCAAACGTGGACAAAATGCTCGAAGCGCTCTCCGAATACGGCGTAACGGCGAAACAGTACGAGGAATTCGGCTATAAAGATTACGCGACGGTCAAGGATATCGCCGTGTCGGCGCTGATCGATTACCGCGCGAAATTCGCCTACGAGATCGAGCGCGCGGAAACGACGGGCAAGACGGAAGCCGAAATCAAAGCCGAACTCACCAAAGACGTAACCAAGAGCTTGCTCGCAAGCCTGCCGCAGGAGGTCTCCGACGCGTTGCAGGAGATCGGACAAATGGACATGTACAGCACGCTGGTCGGCTCCATCTTCTTCAAAATGGCGGGGTTGCTCCTTCCCATCATCTATCTGATCATGACGGCGAACGCCCTCGTTGCGGGGCAGGTGGACAGCGGCTCCATGGCGTACGTGCTTTCCTCATCGGTAAAGCGCAGGGAGGTCACCTTTACGCAGGCGGCGTTCCTCGTGCTCTCTCTCTTCGCCATGTTCGCTTGCACAACGCTCACCTCGGTGATCTGCCTTGCCATTGTCAAGACGGAGGAAATTACCCTGACCTACGGCAATCTGATTCTCATGAACCTCGGCGCGTTCCTCGTACTCTTCGCCATGAGCGGATTCTGCTTCTTTGCGTCCTGCCTGTTCAACCGCGGGAAATATTCCATGGCGCTCGGCGGCGGGGTCACGATGTTCTTCCTCGTGGCGACCATGCTCGGGCTGTTCGGCTCTACCGTGCTCCCCTCCGTGGTGCGGATCGGCGCGCTGAACGCGTTCAACTACGTTTCCGTGATCTCCCTGTTCGACGTGATCTCCATTCTCGAAGGCAGTCTTACCTTCCTTTGGAAGTTTGCAATCCTCGCGGTTGCGGGAATCGCGCTCTACGTTGCGGGAAGCGAAAAATTCGCGCGGAAGGATTTGCCGCTGTAAGCTTGACAAAGCCGCGTAAGACGGGTAAGATAGGATAAGAGGGAAACACGCATGGAAGAAAAAAAGACGGACAGAAGAGTGATTAAGACGAAGCGGGCGATCCGCAACGCGTTCGCGCAGCTCCTCGCTCAGAAGGACATCAACGACGTTACGATCACGGACGTTGCGAACCTTGCCGACGTGAACCGCAAGACGGTGTACAACTACTACGCGGGCACCTACGAGATTCTTGACGAAATGGAAAACGACCTCGTCGCGGCGTTCTCCGCCGTTCTGGGCGAGCTCGAACGGAAGGACATCGCAAGCCCCTACGAGATCTTTCATAAGCTGACGGAAGTGATCAACGCGGACTTCGATTTTTACAGCAAGCTGATCGGAATCGACGCGAACTTTCAGCTGACGCGAAAGCTCGCGACCATGCTGCGGGTACGGATCAACAGAATCTTGTCCGAAAAAATACCCGACCGGAACAAGGCGAATCTGATCTCCGATTACGTGACCTCGGGAATGCTGGTCGTCTACCGCGGCTGGTTCCACTCCGACCGTTCGCAGAGTCTCGAAGAATTCTCCCGCGAAGTCGGCACGCTCGTCTTTTCGGGCATAAACGGTCTGGTCAAGAACTGAAAAAAAGAAAAGAGAGCCCGACGGGAAATCCCGTCGGGCTCTTGACTTTACGAAAATTATTTGAGTTCCGCGAAGTACTTGATCGTTCTTACCATCTGGCTGGTGTAAGAATTCTCGTTATCGTACCAGGAAACGACCTTTACAAGGGTCGTGCCGTCGCCCATGGGCATGCACTTCGTCTGGGTCGCGTCGAACAGCGAACCGTAGGTGATGCCGACGATATCGGAAGAAACGAGCTCTTCCTCGGTGTAGCCGAAGGAAGCGGAAGCCGCGTCTTTCATCGCTTTGTTCACCGCGTCCGCGGTCACTTCACCTTCGCAGACCGCAACGAGCTGGGTCAGCGAACCGGTGGGAACGGGAACGCGCTGCGCGCATCCGTCAAGCACGCCGTTGAGTTCGGGAACTACGAGCCCGATCGCCTTTGCCGCGCCCGTGGAGTTGGGAACGATGTTCACGGCAGCCGCGCGCGCACGGCGAAGATCGCCCTTGCGGTGAGGTCCGTCGAGCACCATCTGGTCGCCCGTATACGCGTGAATGGTCGTCATGTAGCCCTTCTTGATCTTGGCAAACTTATTGAGCGTGTCCGCCATGGGAGCAAGGCAGTTGGTCGTGCAGGAAGCCGCCGAAATGATCGTATCGGTGGTTTTCAGCGTCTTTTCGTTTACGCTGAACACGATGGTGGGAAGGTCGTTGCCCGCGGGAGCGGAGATGATAACCTTCTTCGCGCCGGCGTCGATGTGCGCCTGCGACTTCGCCTTGGAGCAGTAGAAGCCCGTGCATTCGAGCACGACGTCTACGTCGAGCTCCTTCCAGGGAAGGTTGACGGCGTCTTTCTCTTTATAAATTTTAATGGTTTTCCCGTTGACGGTGATGGTGCCCTCTTCTTCGTTGGCGGAAACGGTATCCGCGAGCTCGTATCTGCCCTGCGCGGAATCGTACTTCAAAAGATGAGCGAGCATCGAGGGGCTGGTCAGGTCGTTAATCGCTACGATCTCGTAACCCTTGGCGCCGAACATCTGTCTGAATGCAAGACGCCCGATGCGTCCGAATCCGTTGATTGCAACTTTTACGTTTGCCATAGTAGTGTAAAATCCTCCGGTTAATCGAATTTGCGCCTTCTGCGCTTTACCGTCCATTATTATAGCACGCTTTTTCCCGCTCGTCAACGATTTTTCCGAATTTTACCGAAAGCGGGTTTTTTTCGTGATTTTCGCCATAATAACGGGCTCAAACTCTTGCAATTTTACAAAAAAAGCTCTATAATTGAAAAAAAAGCTTCGGAGGATAGTTATGCCCTTAGTGACAACGAAAGACATGTTCAAAAAGGCGTACGAAGGCGGTTACGCCGTCGGTGCGTTCAACGTGAACAACATGGAAATGATTCAGGCGATCGTGGAGGCGGCGAACGAATGCCGTTCCCCCGTTATTTTAC
>JAETTR010000172.1 GCA_021768985.1 Bacillota bacterium | reverse complement strand
TTGCTGGATTGTATGTTGAATCGAAAGCGGTTGCATTGTATAATTGTATTGTAATATCGGATTACTTGGAGTGAAAATCGTGAACGGTGCGAAATGGATTTGGATAACTCAAAAGGCGATTGCCGAAGAGTACGTTACATTCGAAAAGAAATTTATATTTCTCGGAAAGATGTTGACGTTAAAAATTTGTGCCGAAACGAATTATATTGTTTATCTAAACGGAAAACGGGCTGAGTTCGGACAGTTTCCGAACTATCCGGACGAAAAGTATTTTGATGAACTCAATTTAACATCCTATGCGCAAAAGGGCGAAAACACGTTGCGAATTACAGTGAGATATGAGGGTTGTTCGTCGTTTACGCATATCGACGACGGCGCGGGGCTTATTTTTGCGGTATACGACGATGGCAAGCAAGTTGCCGTGAGCGATAAAAACACGCTTGCCTGTTACGATACGGGGTATGTGCAACACGATCCGCGCAAAATCAATTTTGCACTCGGTTACGCCTGCGATATGGTAAATGCGTCCGATTCCGTATGCCGGGTCCCTTGTGTGGAGCAACCCCGTAAATGTACCTTGACGCCTCGTCCCGTGAGGAAGTTGGAGTTGACGGAAACACATGGAGCGATGTTGTGCGACGCTGAAAGAAACGTTTACGATATCAGAATAGAAACGGCGGGCTACATATACTTAAAATTACGATGTGAAAGTACGTGTACGGTTACGGTTGTCTGGGGCGAACATTTGGCGGACGGTGACGTGCGGCAAAAGATTGCAGACCACGATTTTTCGTTGCGGTTTCTCTGTAAACAGGGCGATAACAGTTTTGAAAACTTTTTTGTACGGTTGGGATGTCGCTATTTGCAAGTGAAATGTGATTGCGCCGTAGAAGTGGAAACGATCGGGATTTATGAATACGATTATCCCGTAACGGTAAAGGAAACCGCATTGACGGGATTGGATAAAGAAATTTATGATACGTGTGTGCGTACACTCAGGCTTTGTATGCACGAGCATTACGAGGATTGTCCTTGGCGGGAACAGGCTTTGTATGCGCTTGACAGCCGCAATCAAATGCTGTGCGGATATCGCGCATTCAAAGAAACGGCATTCGCCCGTGCGAATCTGATTTATATTTCGAAGAGCGTGAACGAAAACGGACTTTTGAAAATTATCAGTCCTCGGAGGGAGGAATGCGGAATCCCGTTTTTTTCGCTCATGTACGTCGTTGCCGTTTATGAATATATCACCGAAACGGGCGATGAAAGCATTTTGGACGAAGTATGGGAAACGTTGTACGGTATTATGCGTGCGTTCTCCAAGAGAAATGAAAACGGTCTGATTCTTACGTTCGACGAGCCGTATTGGAATTTTTACGAATGGAGCTATTACAGTGCGGGCGATGAAGGCGGGAAAGAATATCTGCTGCTTAATTGCGCGTATGTCTTTGCCACCGAGCGTTTTCGTAAGTTATGCGCATTACGCGGGGAAGTATTTACGGAAAACATCGCCGAACATGTTGCCGCAATTCATAAATCTTTCTTCCTTCCCGAAAGCGGATTGTATTGCATAAGCGCCGAACACAAGGATTTATGCAGTCAGCTCGGGAATACGTTTGCCGTTTTGATCGGGTTGGGTGACGTGCGGACATATCGCGCGATTAAAACGTGCGAAGGGCTTATCGAATGTACGCTTTCCATGCGGGGATTCGTATATGACGCGCTTCTTCAAATTACTCCGAAGAACGGGGCGTTTGTTTTGGATGACATTCGCATGCGATATGAAGAAATGTTGAATGCGGGCGCGACTACGTTTTGGGAAACGGAAGAGGGCGAAAAAGCCTTCGATGGCACGGGAAGTCTCTGTCATGCGTGGAGCGCGATGCCGATTTTATATTATCATAGGTTAATGCCCGAAAGATTCCCGCACAATGCGCAGGGGGGGGGTATCGGTTTTGAAGAAAGTCATTAATATCCTGCAATTTGTGCGTGGATGCGAGCCGCGCGATCCCCAAATCGACTTATACGAGCCGATGCGCGGGCATATTGCGTTATTGCGCGAATACGGGTTTCGCGGTACGTTTTTATTACAGTACGATGCCTTGATTAATCCAGACTTTATAGCGCTTGCGAAAGAGGCGCAAACGATAGCCGAAATCGGTTTGTGGCTGGAAGTTGTAGAACCGCTTGCAGAGCGAGCGGGCGTAACGTGGAAGGGGCGTTTCCCGTGGGATTGGGAGAGCGATAAGGGAACGCTTGTCGCCTATACGCCGAGCGAACGGTGCAAAATGTTGGACATCGCGGTGCATACCTTTCAAGAAACGTTCGGTGAAACGCCGAAATCCGTAGGGGCATGGGTGCTCGACGCGGTGAGTTTGCAATATTTACGGGAAAAGTACGGGATAAAAGCGGCGTGTACTTGCGTAAACCAGTATGGTACGGACGGCTACACGCTGTGGGGCGGCAACACGGTTGCCTACTTCCCGAGCAAGAAGAATATTTTATCGCCCGCGCAAACTGTCGAAAATCAAATTGACGTTCCCATATTCCGTATGCTCGGTGCCGATCCTATTTATCAATACGATTGGCACTTGCGCGACGGCATGGGTATTGTCACGTTAGAGCCGAGCCTTTCGCTTTGGAAAAAACCGGGCGGCGGATATCAAAAGGATTGGATTGATTGGTTTTTTCAAGAAACCTATAACGATAAAACGGGGGTGCCGTTTGCCTATGCGCAGGCGGGGCAGGAAAACAGTTTCGGCTGGGATTCCATGAAGGACGGCTTGCGGTTGCAATGCGAAAAGATTTCCGCGTTGCGTGATAAAGGACAATTAGAGACATTCACGCTTTCCGAAACGGGCGAGTGGTTTCAAAAGGAATATCCGCTTACGCCCGCGCTCTCGCAGACTGCACTTACCGATTGGCACGGCGAGGGACAGAAATCCGTTTGGTACAACTGCCGCAGATATCGCGTGAATTTATTTTTAAAAGATACCGTATTCGGAATCCGCGACTGTTACTTATTCGATGAAAATTACCCTGAGCGCTATCTCGCTGAAGTGTGCGACACGTCTGCCTGTATGTTTGATACGTTGCCGCTGTGGGACGGCTTACGGCAGAGCAAGGGGAAAGAGAGCGCGCTTCTGCGGCTGTGCGACGACTGCGGCAAACCGTGTAACGTTTTTTCTTTTGTCTATGAGCAAGAGGGCAATACGGGCGTTTGTACTTTAAAAACGGGGCAGGGAGAGTTTCAAATAAAGTGCCTTCCCGAGCGAATGATTATAAAAAAGACGGATAAAGCGGAATTTATGCTGATTGCAGACGAGGGGAAAGCCGTTCCGAAACTTAAAATCACGGTAGAAAATAATCGCGTCGAATGTGATTACAGAGGCTACTTTTACAGCGTGTCGGCGTCAAAGGGTAGGTTGTGCAAAAATCGTGCGATTTCCGAGGGCGGTATTTTGCAGATCGACTTTACAAGGAGAGAAGAATGAAACGAGAATTTGCGGCATACCCGCTGTTTGTAAAAGACCCATATTTTTCGCTTTGGGCAAACAACGAAGCAATCAACGAGAGTATGCCGATATTTTGGGTCGGGAATCATAAAATCCTGAACGGATACGTCC
>JAETTR010000171.1 GCA_021768985.1 Bacillota bacterium | reverse complement strand
TTATACGTTTTGTTCGATAAAGCGAATCTGTTCCTTGCACAGCGGGAGTTTGTCCTCCCCGAACAGTTCGTCCAGAAACGCGCACGTCTCGTCCGCCGTCTGCTTGACGTACACGGGATTCTTCGATTCTAATTTGCGGAACACCTTCCGCGACAGAATGTCATCCAACGCTTCGAGCTCCGTTCCTCCGCACGCCACCAGCACCGGCACGTAGCTTCTGATCTGCTTCATGATTCGGTTCCCGAACGTGATATGATAGGTCCGGATCATGTACTCGTCCAGCTTCTTCAACCGCCGCATATTGCGGTCCGAAATATCGAACTCCCTCTGCGCGCGGGCGAACAGCTCTTCCAATCGGCTCGCAGAAATTTTGTTCCCCTTCCACTCCGGCGTTTCGAACGGAACCGCCTTCTTGTCCAGATTCAGCACCATCGCGCGGTCGTACACCTTATCCGATATCGAGAACGTCGAATCGTCGTTGTTCGCCGTGCCCACAAACCACATATTCGTCGGCAGCCGCAGCTTTCCGTTCGACTGCAACAGCTTCGGATCGTCCTCCCGCTTATCCGCCACCACGTCCAGATTCCGCCCGTCCGGATTGGGGATTTCGAGCAAGGACAGGAACTCCGCGAAATAGTACTCCACCCGCGCGATGTTCATTTCGTCCAACACCGTGATATAGATTTCGTCGTTGCAGTTCGCCTCGTACATTTTGTACAACAGCGTCGTTTCGTTGAACCGCCGCGTGAATTCGTTGTAGTAACCCACGAGGTCCGTGCGCTCCTTCCACATGGGCTGGATCGGCACCACCACCGTCTTGTTGTCGAGGTATTCCCCGAACGCGTACGCAAGCGACGTCTTTCCCGTTCCCGACATACCTTGCAGAATGATCAGCTTGGTCACCGCTAGCCCGCCGATAAACCGACGGATATCCTCGATGTCGTAGTACAGCTTCAACTGCCCCGCCGAGAACACGCGGAATTCCTCACATAATTCTTTCAGCGTGATTTCGTCGTCGTACTTGGGCGGTACGTAATACTCATACTGCTTGTCGATCTCCGTGAGCATGTAGAACCGCGAGCCCGTCTCTTCTTCCTCTTCCGCCTTTTCGACCGCGTTCATTGCGGGCGAAGAATAGCTTCCCGCAACGTAGGGATTGGCGGTAAAGGCGAGATTTTCTTTGAGAGAATCGATTTTCTTTTCAATGGTCGCCTTCGCCGTATCGAGGGCTTCCCTGCGCGCCGTTTCCTCTTTTCCCGCGCCCGCGTCTTTGAGCTCGGCTACCCGTCTGAATTCGCCGACGACGATCCGCACGACGAGCGCCATGACGAGCGCGAGAATGACGATGCAGTACACGAGCAACGCGGTACGGCTCGTGAGCGCCGTCCATATTTTATTGCCGACGCCGTTCCAGTCGACAGCCAAGATCAGATCCAAAGCTCTCCTCCTTTCCGTAAATCAGGGATTTTTGACCAACGAGCGCTGAATCGCGCCGACGTCCTCTTCGCCGAAGAGCTTTTCGACAAGCCCGAACAGCGTTTTCCCGCCGTTCTCTTCGCGGTAAAGCTTCAGCGTTCTCAACAGCGGCACGATTTTCGCCGTGAACGCGCTCACGAGCGCCTCGCTCTCCTCCCCGCCGCAGTCCAACAGCACCGAGGTGTATTTTTCCAACGTGAGCACCGACTTGTTGTCGATCCGGAACGCTTCGTTCGCGCAAACCGCTTCGGCAAAATCGTCGAGCTTGTTCCAGGACTTTTCCGAGAGATAGAACTGTTCGCGCGCTTCCCGAATCAAATCCTCGAGCACGGGGCGGGATACGGACTTCGGCGTTACCTCCTGCGATTCGCCCGGCTCTCCCTTGCTCGCGACGATCTCGGCAACGAGCGCCGCGTGCGCGAGCTCGGGCGGAACCTCGTCCTCGAACTCCGCCTCCGACGGTACGAGCAGATAACAGATATTTTCCGGCATACGGAGCACCAGATCCTCGCTGAGCACGAGGGTGTGGTCTTCGAACGGACGAAGCGCATAATCGATAAAGTCGATAAAGTAACTGCGCAGATTGTGAAACTTCACGTTTTCGAGCAACAGCAGACAGAACTTGTCCTGCGCCGCGCTCGCCGCGTTCACCGCGTGCGCGAAATCGGAAGGCACGTATTCGGTATCGCTCGCGCCCCTTTGCCAGAGCAGATCGTCGGGCGAACGCCATTCGTCGCTCGCCGCGGGCGTTTCGGGAATCCCGAAATAGCCGCGCAGTACGGCGAGGAATTCGGGCAGAATTTCTCGGTTTTTGACGGACAGGAACACGAGCTTGCCCGCCGCGACCGAAGCGAACAGCGCGCGCACCGAGGAGAGCTCCACGACGACCCCGCGCTCCTTCGCGTAATCGCGGAAGTTTGCGCACAGATCGACGAGAGAAACCTGCTCGCGGGAAACCGCCTGCGTTTCCACCGAGGCGAACGCGTTTTCGTACTTCTTCACGCGCGCTTCTTCCGATTCCGCGGGCGCGAGCTCCGGCGTCTCCTCCGTTTCCTCTTCGCCGAGGAAGGAGGTGTCGGGCTCGGGCAAGGGCTCCCGATAGACGACGTGCGCGATCTCCTCGAAGCTGCCGACGTCCTCGATCATATCCGATAGCACGTCGTTGGGATGAAGAAATTTTTGCAACTTCCGCCGTTTGACGATCACGACGATATACGCGACCGCGATCCCGTTCCCGATTGCGAGCAACACGCCGAGCACGATATAGAAGATCAGGTCCTTGCTCCCGACGACGTTGCCGAACAGAAGCAACGCGCCGACCGCGTCGTAATAGAGCGCGAGCACGAGCGCGAGAAAGAGCTTTAACCCGAAGGAAAGCTTTTTCTTCGCTTTGCGGATTTTCCGTTCGTCCTCCGTTTCGGTGAACCCGACGGGCGCGTCTTCCTCGATTTTTTCGCCCTCGAACACGTCCGTCTGATAGACGTGTCCGTCGAGCGTGAGCTCGCCGTTGAGCTTTACCGAAACCGCGTCGTCGGCGAGATAAATTTTGTAGTCCCCCGCTTCGATCCGATAGCATTTCTTTTCGAAATCGTAGGTGCGGAAGGTGTTGCCGTCGAAGGGAATTTCCACCTTGACCGCGTCGTTCTTTTTGACGAACACCTTTTCGAAGCCGCGGAGCAGACTGTACCCGAGCGTGCTCTTCGAGCCCTCCTTCTGTACGTACATCTGAACGGTGGCGAACCCGTCGTAATTGCCCGTATTCGTCACGGTACAGCTTACGCCGTGCTCGGTGATTTTTAAGTTATAATATTCGAAACTCGTATACGAAAGCCCGTAGCCGAACGGATATCTCACGCCGCGCCCGCCCTGCATGGGATGAAACTCCAAAGGAAAGGTTTCCGCAAGCTTCCCCGAGGGCGAAACCGCGCCCGTCAGAATATCCAGCACCGCCCGCGTAACGCCCTGTCCGCCGCGGCAGGTGAAGAGCGCCGCCGCGCAGCCGTCCGCGAACGAACAGTCGATCGCGCCGTCCGCCGCAATCACGGCGATCACGGGAACGCCCCGCTCCGCAAGCGCGCTCACGAGTTCCGTCTGACCGAATGGCAACGCCTTCGCGCCCGCTTCGGCGCACAGATACACGAGCGCGCAGTCGGCTTCGGCGGC
>JAETTR010000170.1 GCA_021768985.1 Bacillota bacterium | reverse complement strand
GGTCGCTTTTCTCATCTTTAATTCGTTATAATACCACATCGCCCCGTGCCCTGTGTATTTTCGCACCGTCTTTTCGAGCGCAGGCACACTCATGCCGCATTGCTTTGCAAGAAAGTCCGCCGTCATCTCCCTTTCCATATTCTTTTCCATCACCGAAACGATATGATAGTAATTCTCGCCGCTGCGGCTGTGCGCCTGTTCCGCGCGTCCGTTTCCCGTATCTAAAACTGAAAGCAAAAATATTTCCAACCGCCGAACAATCTTTTCCGCTTCTGGCGCTGATTGAACCTCTCTCACGTTAATATCCTCCAAAATAAACGCCCGCTCTGCCGCAGAATACAACATCTTTATCTCCTCGATTTGTTCGGGCGTGAGCGCGTAAATTCTGTCTTGTATTTCGGGAAACTTCTCCTCACGGAAGGAGAAGATGAGAATTTCGGGCGAGCTGCCATAGTCCGACCATATCGCGTGAAACTGGGCGGGCGGGTGCAGGATCATCTGCCCCGCCGAGAGCGTAAAAACGTTCTTCCCCGCCGTGATCCCCGCCTTGCCGTCGAGCACGCAGACAACCTCGTAAAAATCGTGGCTCTCCCCTTGAAAGGTAAAATCCAAAGAATAGGTTTTGCGGAAAAACGTAAACAACGAGCTTAACCGCACCGTTTCTTGAATCGGGCATTCACCGTAACCTGCAAAGTTCATTCTTCACTCCTTTGTATCGGATATTATAGATAATTGATAAAATATAGTATATTTATATGTTTTTTAATATGTTATAATCATAGCAAATTTATCACAGGAAGTCAACAGGAGAAAGAAAAATGATCAAAAAAACAACGCTCGTCGTAATGGCGGCGGGCATGGGCAGCCGCTTCGGCGGACTCAAACAAGCCGAACCGATCACCGAGGACGGCAAAGCCATTCTCGACTTTACCGTTTACGACGCAAAGAAAGCAGGCTTTAATAAAGCCGTGTTTATTCTCCGCGAGGATATGCAGGAGGATTTCAAGCAGCTTGTCGGAAACCGCATTGCAAAGACGATTGAAACGGAATACGTGTTGCAGGACACTTCCGTCCTTCCCGCAGGCAGGAGCAAACCCTTCGGCACGGGGCATGCAATCTACTGCTGCAAAGACGCCGTAAAAGAGCCGTTCGCTATCGTCAACGCCGACGACTACTACGGCAGCAACGCCTTTTACGAAATGCACGAGCATTTGACGAAAGCACAAGCGGGCGAATATGCCATGACGGCGTATCTTTTGGGCAACACGGTAAGCAAAAACGGAACGATCTCGCGCGGGGTATGCGAAACGGAAAACGGATACTTGAAGAAGATCACGGAAGTTACCAAAATCGATGCGAACGGCAAAGCGGCGATCGACGGACAAACGGTTACTTTCCCCGCAGATACCCCCGTTTCCATGAACCTCTGGGGATTGATGCCCGATATCTTCGAGCTCTTGGAAACCGAATACAAAAAATTCTTGCAGACGGCGAACCTCATGAAAGACGAATTCTTTATTCCGAGCGTGATTTCAAGAGCAATCGAAACAGACAAGGCAAGCGTGCGCGTGTATCAAAACGCAGACAAGTGGTACGGCATCACCTACCGCGAGGACTTGCAGGAAGTGAAAGACGCGATAGGAGGATATATCCGTGACGGACTTTACGAAAACTTATAAACCCGTAGCCGAACAGTTCAAAATCGAAGGCGCAGTGCAGAGCGTTGCTCCCTACGGCGAAGGACACATCAATTTAACGCTCCTCGTGACGACCGACAAAAAGCGGTATATTCTGCAAAAGATGAACACGCGCGTATTCCCCGATTCGGACGCACTGATGAAGAATATCTGCGCAGTCACGGAATATCTGAAAGGCTGCGGCGCGGAAACGCTCGACGTCATTCCCACCCGTACGGGCGAAAAGTACCTGCGCGGCGAAGATAATTTCCGTATGTACGCCTTTATCGAAAACACCGTCACCTACCAGCTGGCAACGGACAAAGACGTGTTCGAGGAATCGGGCAGAGCGTTCGGGCAGTTCCAAAATCTGCTTGCTTCCTTCGACGCCTCTGTATTGAGCGAAACTATTCCGCAATTTCACGACACGCCCAAACGCTACCGCGATTTTTGCGCCGCACTCGAAAAGGACGCATTCGACCGCGCGAAATTGTGCCGTCCCGAAACCGAATTCGTGCTTGCGCACAAGGATACCCTATCCAAAATCGCGGACGGGCTGAAAGACGGCTTCGTTCCCCTGCGCGTAACGCATAACGATACCAAACTCAACAACATTTTAATGGACGCCGAGACACACAAAGCCCGCGCCGTCATCGACCTCGACACCGTTATGCCCGGCTCCATGCTCTACGACTTCGGCGATTCCATCCGCTTCGGCGCGTCCACCGCCGCCGAGGATGAAACCGATTTAAGCAAGGTGCATTTCAGCACGGAGCTCTTCGAGGCGTATGCGCGCGGTTATTTAGGCGCGGTAAAAGACAGTATCACGGAAAAAGAGCTTGCACTTCTCCCCTACGGCGCGTATCTCATGACGCTCGAATGCGGAATACGCTTCTTGACAGACTTTCTTTTGGGGAACACTTATTTTGCGACGAAGTACGTAGAACACAACCTCGTACGATGCCGTACGCAATTCGCGCTTGCAAAGCAAATGGAAGAACGCTTTCGGGAAACGAACGCAATCGTTCAAAAAATCATGCGAAATATTTGAAAAGAACTCGGCGGTTGCCGAGTTATTTTTTATTCGTAATAGGTGATTTTTCGCATGAATATCCTTTTCCCTTTGGGCGGGACACAGACAACGCCCGTTTTTCGGGAAAACTCTTTTCGCTCTCCCACGGTGTCGGGCAAATTGAGCCACGGCTCTAAACAAATCATGTTCGCCCGCGCGGTCTTCCATAGAAGAAAATTAACGAAGCCTTCAAACTCCGTCTGCGCAACCGCCCTGCCGTTTCCATACAGCGTTGCTTTGCGCGATTGAAGGTTGCCGAAAATCAGCGTACTATCGCCCGTAAAAAATTCCGCTCTTAACGGAAGAATACCGTTTTCGGAAAGTAGTATTTTCCCGCCCGTCAGCCGTCCTTCGCTATCGTGAACGAGCGCAATCAGTTTTTCCTCTCTTTCAAACCGCACCTCGTAGTTTTCGATCGGCTTCTCAAGCGCAAACGATTCATGCCCGCCGCAAGAAAAATACAGCGGCTCCGTTCCCGCGTTCTCCGTCTCGTAAACGACTTCCACGGCGTTTCCCAAAAGGCGATAACGCACGGTAAAGGCGAAATCGAACGGAAAAACTTTTTTCGTTTCTTCGTCCGCCAACAAGCGGAACGCGATAAAATCTCTGCCTCGTTCAGCTACGGAAAATTCCCGTTTCCTCGCAAAACCGTGTTTTTCAATCGGATACTCTCTTCCGTTTACGATCATGGAACACTTTCCGCATACGGGAAACAACACGGGCGCATGCCCGCTCCATTCCCCCGTTTCGTTCTGCCACAACCGTTCCCTGCCGTCATAGACAAGCGAAATTATTTCCGCCCCGTTGCTATCCGCGCACAGAGATATATTATCATTTGCTAATTGATATTTCATGCAATGATTATATCATAACAGTAAAGATTGTGCAATCAC
>JAETTR010000169.1 GCA_021768985.1 Bacillota bacterium | reverse complement strand
TGCAAGCGGACGCGCCGAGCTACCATATCATCCGCGTGGACGTGAGCGGGGAAGTCCGCCCCGCGCTCGGCAACCGCGAGCAGAGCGAAGCGTTCGTGAAGCAGCTGACGGGCGATCTCGAAGCGCAGCCCGAACAGGTCTGGAACACGAATATGTTCGGCAGGACGCTGCGCGAAATGCTGGGCGAAGAGCTCTACGTCAAAAACCGTTCCATGGGCGATACGGTGCGCAAAAAAATGCGCCGCACGGTTACGCGTATCGTAAACGAGGGTAAGGGCGGCGTCATCTGTATTCTGCTGTAACTGAAAAGTCGGCGCTTCGGCGCCGATTTTTTGTTTTCGGCGGTTAAAATATCGTATGGCGGTTGACAAAACAAATCCGGATGAATTATAATATTTACAAGAAAAATTTGAGGCGCGACAGCTTATGGGAAAGGAGGGCATATGAAAACGTTATCGGCGTTATTGGCGGGGTTCAATCCCGTCGTGATGTACGTTTTGATCGGGGTACTTGCGGTTTTGGTGCTTGCGTTGGTTGCATACGAAGTTGCAAGAAACATTTATAAAAGGAAGCACAGAAGCGGCGAAGGAAAATTCGTTCCGGAACGGAAGGAAGCTTCGCCGTCGGAGGAACCGGAAGCGGAGCCCGCCGCTTCGGAAGAGCCCGTTGCGGAAGAACCCGCGCCCGAACCAGCCGCGGAAGCCGAACCGGAAACGCCTTCCGTTCCTGCGGAAGAACCCGCGCCTGCGGAATCGCCCGAGCACGTTTCGGCTGTTCCCGTTCCGCAGCCGCCCGAAGCAACGGAGCCCGTTCCGGAGAATGCGAAGGTGGTCTTTGCGCCGGCGAACCGGCTCGTTTCGGTGCGTTACGACAAGAGCTTTACCGCTCGCCTGATGCAGACGTCGGAGAAGAACAAAGAATATTACAACCAGATCAAAAACGAACTGTTGCGCTATAAGCGCGTGAAATCGCGTATCAGCTGGCGCAGGGAAAGTTTCCGTCTCGGCAGGGAGCTCGTCGCCAAATTGGAGATTCGCGGAAAAACGCTCTGTCTGTATCTCGCTCTGAATTCCGCCGATTACGCGGAAACGAAGTATTTTGTGGAAGACGCATCGGATAAAAAGATGAATCTTCCCGTGCCGACGCTGTACCGAATCAAAAGCGACCGCCGCGCCCGCTACGCGCTCGACTTGATTGCCGACGTGTTCAGAACGCGGGAAACGAAATATACGGAGACGGATCCCGTCGATTTCGCGGCGGATTACCCGTACGAGGAAACGCTCGCGCTCGTCGAAAAAGAGCTCGTAAAAATCATTGAGGTGCGCTCCGGCGTGAACGATGAGTTCGACGACGAGGACGACGAGCTGAACGACGAGGACGAAAAGGACAGCGGCGTGAGCGTTGCGGAAGCGGGGCGCGAAATGCGGGACGACGAAGCGGAAAAACTCGTGCGAGAGAGCGGAAACGTTACGATGCGCGGCAAGCAGACGATCGTAAACGTGGATACCCTCGGCGAATATTTTTCCGACGGCGAAACGGTCACGTTCGACGACATGAAGGAGCGGATTCCCTTCCTGAACAAGAGCGCGGTGTGCGTCAAAGTGCTCGCGCGCGGGCGGTTGAACAAAACGCTCGTCGTCGAGGCGGACGATTTCTCGCTCGATGCCGTGAAGATGATCGTGCTTGCGGGCGGAACGGTGTACCGTAAGCGGAGCGAATAAGCGAAAATATCCTTGCCTTTCCCACATTTTGTGGCGAAAGGCTTTTATTTTTCCTTTAATTTGTGGTCCGTTAACGGTTTTGGCAGATTTTGTAAAAAAATTTCAAACAAATTCGCGCAATACTGTTGAAATTTTTTTTTCGATCGCTTATAATAAAGCCGATACCAAAAAATACACTCGGGGGAAAATCAGCTTGGAAGAAACAAGGATTTCGGTAGAAGAAGGGCGCACCGCGCTCGGCATTGAATTCGGGTCTACGCGCATCAAAGCGGTGCTCGTGGACGAACGTAATCGGCCGATTGCTTCGGGCAGTCACGAATGGGAGAACCGCTTTATCGGCGGGCTTTGGACGTACACGCTCGAAGACGTCGTAAACGGGCTTCGCGACAGCTATGCGAAGCTGAAAGCGGACGTCAGACAAAAGTACGGGGTCGTGCTCGAAAAGATCGGCGCGATCGGGATTTCCGCCATGATGCACGGTTATATGGCGTTCAATCAAGCGGGCGAGCTGCTCGTTCCGTTCCGCACCTGGCGCAATAACAACGCCCAGCCCGCGGCGGAAGAGCTCTCCGCGCTTTTTTCGTACAATATTCCCGCGCGCTGGTCGGTCGCGCATCTGTATCAGGCGATTTTAAACGAAGAACCGCACGTGAAGGAGATCTCTTTTTTAACGACGCTTGCCGGCTACGTGCATTTATCTCTTACGGGTAAGAACTGCCTCGGCGTAGGAGAGGCTTCCGGCATGTTTCCCGTCGATCCCGCGACCCGCAATTACGACGCGTCGCTCATGAAAAAATTCAATAAGCTCCTGCGGGAAAAGGATATGCCGTTTACGGCGGAGGAAATATTCCCCAAAGTGCTCGTGGCGGGCGAGGACGCGGGCGTGCTCACGCCGGAGGGCGCCGATCTGATCGATCCCGCGGGCGATTTGAAGTGCGGAATTCCGTTTTGTCCGCCCGAAGGAGACGCGGGCACGGGCATGGTTGCCACCAATAGCATCAAGCGCCGTACGGGGAACGTGTCGGCGGGCACGAGCGTGTTCGCCATGATCGTGCTCGAACGGGAGCTGAAAAAGTATTATTCCGAAATCGATCTCGTCACCACGCCCGTGGGCGATCTGGTCGGAATGGTGCATTGCAACAACTGCACGTCCGATCTGAACGGTTGGGTGAATCTTTTCGGGGATTTCGCCAAAATTCTCGGTGTGGATATGCCGAAGTGGAAGCTGTACGACGAACTTTATTTTGCCGCGGAGCGCGGGGATAAGGACTGCGGCGGACTGCTTTCCTACAACTACGTTTCGGGGGAAAACATTACGAAGGTGGACGAGGGCAGACCGCTCTTCGTGCGCACTTCCGAGAGCAAATTCAATCTCGCGAACGTCATGCGCGCCCATTTGTATTCGGCGTTCGGCGCATTAAAAGTCGGTTGCGACATCATGCTGAAAGAGGAGGGCGTCAAGCTCGACAGCATAACCGGACACGGCGGCTTGTTCAAGACGGAGCGGGTGGGGCAGAGTTTTCTCGCCGCGGCGCTCGGCGTGCCCGTGACCGTGATGAAGACGGCGGGCGAGGGCGGCGCCTGGGGCATGGCGATTCTTGCGAATTATCTGATTACCAAAGCGGAAGGCGAAACGCTCGAAAGCTATCTCGACGGGAAAGTGTTCAAGGATCAGGAGGGCGTAACGCTTGCGCCCGATCCCGACGACGTGGAGGGCTTCGAAGCGTTTACGGCGCGCTACGTAAAGGGGCTTCCCATCGTGCGGGAAGCCGTGAAGTCGTTGCAATAAGGGGGGATTTTATGCTGGAAGAATTAAAAGAAAAAGTATTGAAGGCGAATCTTGATCTGGTAAAGAATAAGCTGGTGCTGTTTACCTGGGGCAACGTATCCGAAATCGATCGTAAAAGTGGGCTTGTCGTCATCAAGCCTTCGGGTGTGGATTACGATTCTATGAAGGCGAACGACATGGTCGTCGTCGATCTGAACGGAAAGGTTGTGGA
>JAETTR010000168.1 GCA_021768985.1 Bacillota bacterium | reverse complement strand
CTATCGGGGCACGCATTCCGATTCGCACGCCTTTGCCGCGGAAGCGGAAAGCCGGGGCGCGTGCGCCGTCGTTGCGGAACGGGAAACGGAGGTCAATCTTCCGCAACTGATCGTGAAGGACGGACGGTCTGCGCTTTCGCGGATTGCGGCGGCGTTTTACGGACACCCCGAGCGGAAGCTCGTTCTCGTCGGGGTGACGGGTACGAACGGTAAGACCACCGTGGCGAATATGTTGCGCAATATTCTGGAGGCGGGAGGCAAGCGCGCGGGGGTCATCGGAACGCTCGGCGCGAGCTATGCTTCCGCGGTCGTCGCGCCTTCGCTCACCACGCCCGATCCCGTCTGTCTCTTCGCACTGCTCGCGGACATGGTGCGGGCGGGCACCGAATATTGCGTCATGGAGGTGTCCGCTCACGCCCTCGCGTTGAAGAAGGAAATTCCGATCTTTTACGAGGTTGCGGTGTTCACCAACCTTACGCAGGATCATCTCGATTTCTTCAAAGATATGCGCGCTTACGGCGAGGCGAAAAAGAGCTTGTTTGCGCCCGATCGATGTCGGTTCGCCGTGCTCAATTCCGACGATCCTTTTTCCGTCTGTCTGACGGAACGGGGCGTGCCCTGTAAAAGCTACGGTCTGGATGCGCCCTCCGACTCCTTTGCCATCGTGCGGAAAGAGGACGTGACGGGAAGCCGCGTTCTGCTGAATCTGAGCGACGAGCTGTGCGACGCGGAGATTCCCATGACGGGCAGACACAACGTATATAACGCGCTCGCGGCGGCGACCGCGGCGCGGCGGCTCGGAATCGGATTGGACGCAATTTCGCGCGGTCTGAAGGAAACGCGGGTGGACGGCAGGCTTGAACGGGTCGGTCGATTCCGCGGCGCGGATATCTTCGTGGATTTTGCGCATACGCCCGACGGACTCGAAAAATCTCTGCGCGCGCTCCGCGCCTGTTGCAAGGGCAGGCTGATCGCGCTCTTCGGTTGCGGGGGCAACCGCGACCGCGGAAAGCGCTCGATCATGGGCGAGGTGGCGGCGCGGCTATCTGATTTTTCCGTTCTTACGTCCGATAATCCGCGGTTCGAGGAACCGATTTCGATTATCTCGGAAATCGAGCGGGGATTCCGCGCGGTATCCAACGCTTATACGGTGGTGGAAGAGCGGGAGCGGGCGATCGCTTACGCCGTGGGGTTGCTCGGCGAAGGGGATATTTTGCTCGTCGCGGGAAAGGGGGGAGAATGCGATCAGGAAATTATGGGAATAAAATACAGTTACAGCGATAAAACTGTAATCGAAACCATTCTCGGGAAATTGCAATGACGCGTATCATACTATTTTGCTTATTAGCTTCTTTTCTGCTTTCGCTCGTGCTATGCACGGCGGAAATCCCGCTTCTCAAAAAGCTCGGTGCGGGGCAAAATATCCTTTCCTACGTCAAGGAACACGCGGGAAAAGGGGGAACGCCGACGATGGGTGGACTCGCGTTCGTGCTCGCGGCGTTTCTTGTCGCGCTGCCGTTTTGCGGCGTCAGGGACAAGCCCGTGCTTGTCTCGCTCGCCGTCGGACTCGGCTATCTCGCTGTCGGCTTTCTCGATGATTTTTTGAAAAAACGGCACGGCGAAAATCTCGGTTTGCGCCCCTATCAGAAAATCGTATTCCAGCTTGCCGTTGCGGTCATGGCGTCCCTCTATTGTTGTTTCGAGGGGCTCACCGTGCTGTATATCCCGTATACGAAGCTCTCCTTCGATATCGGCTGGGGCATGCTTCCGCTCGGGATTTTCGTATTTATCGCCACCGTAAACAGCGTGAATCTGACCGACGGATTGGACGGGCTCGCGGGTTCGGTCAGCGCGGCGTTTTTTTGCGGGGTCGCTCTGCTGATGCTCGCGCAGGGCGGAGGCGGGAAGTTGCCCGTGCTCTGCTTCTGTCTCGTCGGCGCGCTTGCGGCGTATCTTGTGTTCAATGTCAACCGCGCGAGCGTGTTCATGGGGGATACGGGCTCTCTCTCGCTCGGCGGATTTGCGGCGTGCGTCTGCCTGTTTTCGGGAAACGCGCTCGTCATTCCGATTGCGGGAATTATGTTTGTCCTTTCAAGCATATCCGTTATCATTCAGGTAATATACTATAAAAAAACGGGCAAACGCGTCTTTCTCATGGCGCCGCTCCATCACCACTTTCAGGAAAAGGGCTATACGGAGGGGAAGATCACTTACGTATACGCTCTCGTCACCGCGGTTGCGGGCGCAACCCTGATACTGCCGTTTGTCTGAGTTCCGCGGGAAATCGCCGCGGGAAGAGGAGTAAAGTATGTTATTTGCAACGCAGACCTTTCTCGTGGCGGGACTCTCCCGTTCGGGCATTGCCGCCGCCGAATATCTCCTGTCGCAGGGCGCGCAGGTGTACGCGTACGACGACGTGGAGGACGAAAACGTCAGAACGGCGGCGCGCAAACTTTCGGAAATCGGTTGCCGCATTGTGGAACGCGGCGAGCTCGCCGAAAAATCGGAACGGTGCGACGTGCTCGTGCTCAGTCCGGGGATTCCCGTCGATCACCCGTTGCCCGTCGCATTCCGCCGCGCGGAGAAGCGGATTATCGGAGAAGCGGAGCTCGGCGCGCTCGCGTTGCGTTGCCCCGTTGTCGCCGTTACGGGCACCAACGGCAAAACGACCGCCGTCACCATGCTCGAAAATATTTTCCGCACGGCGGGGAAGAATGCGATCGCCTGCGGAAACGTGGGGAAACCGATTACGTCCTGTTTAAAGGAACTCGGCGATGACGGAATCGCCGTTGCGGAGATTTCTTCCTTTCAGCTCGAAACGCTGTATTCTCTTCGTCCGCACGTCGCCGTCGTGCTCAACGTGACCGAGGATCATTTGAACCGTCACTATACGATGGACAATTACGTCTATCTGAAATCCAGAATCTTAAAAAATTGCGCGGAGAGCGAATACGCCGTGCTCAATTACGACGATCCGATCGTGCGCGGATTTGCGGAAAAGACCAAGGCGAAGGTCGTGTGGTTTTCCTTGCAGGCGGGGCAGGAGGGGGCTTGCCTTTCGGACGGTTATTTCTGTTGGAACGGCGAGAAGCTCTTTGCGGAGAGCGAATTGCCGTTGGGCGGCAACCACAACCGCGCGAACGCTCTGGCGGCGATTGCGGCGGCGAAGCTGATGGGGATCGGAAACGCGGCGATCGTCGCGGCGCTGAAAAATTTTCAGGGCGTCAAACACCGAATTCAGAAGATCGGCGAGCTCGACGGCATAACGTTCATTGACGATTCGAAGGCGACCAACGTCGATTCCGCGGTCAAGGCGATCGAGAGCGTGAAGGGAGAGAGCGTCATTCTGCTCGGCGGAAAGGATAAAGGGTATCCGTACGAGCCGCTCTTCGAGGCGTTGAAAAATTCGGGCGCGGTGCATGCGGTCCTGTACGGCGAAAACGCGTTCAAGCTGTTCAATGCGGCATTAAAGAGCGGATTTACGGCGATCACGCTGTGCCGCCCCTTCGACGTCGCGGTGCGCGTCGCCTATCTTACGGCGAAGCGCGGACAGAACGTGTTGCTCTCGCCCGCCTCGGCGAGTTTCGATTCCTTCCGCAGTTACGAGGAACGCGGCGAACGGTTTGCGGAGCTTTTCCGCATTTTGACGGAGGAGAAAAGAGGGCGCGCGGAACCGTTCCCCGCAGGGGAGGAGATCGGTGAAGAATCCGATTCGGAGTAAAGGCAAGCCGCA
>JAETTR010000167.1 GCA_021768985.1 Bacillota bacterium | reverse complement strand
AAAACAGCATTCGCGATACCGTTCAGCAGATTTTAAAGAACGACGGTCCGGAACTCTCCGTGCGCAGCGTACGCCTTTTAGAGCGCGAACGCATGAAGTACCAGTTCCTTTCCGACATTTCCCGCGAAATCACTTTCGAATACGTGGCTACGCCCGAGATGATCAAGCTTACGGGCTGGGGAGCGGAATCGTTGGGAATGCCTGAAAAAATATTGAATCCGCGCGAGAACAAACAGTGGTGCGATATGTTCGCAAAGGCGGATTTCGAGCGGTTTCTCGCGCACTTGCAGGCGACCACGCCCGAGAACCCCGTGCTTGCGGAAAAATACTTATTGCAGATCAACGGCGAAAAGAAATGGAACAAAGTGTTTGCCAAGGTCTTGTGGGGGGACGCCGAACGCCCCGAATTCGAGGGCGCGATCGGTAAAATCGCCGACATCAACGATGACACGCTCGCCTTGCAGGATATGGAGGATAAGGCGAACCGCGATTCCCGTACGGGATTGTGGAACCACAACGCCGCCCGCCAGCTGATCAACGAGCGGCTCTCCGAGGGAGGAAAGAAGAAATACGCTTTGGCGTTTTTCGATATCGACGATTTCAAACAGGCGAACGACGTGTACGGGCATCTTTTCGGCGACGAAGTGCTCGAAGCCGTGGCGGCGCGCATCAAAGAGAATATCCGTAGCACGGATATCGGGGCGCGCATGGGCGGCGACGAATTTATCGTTTTTATGGAGTATACCAAAAACGTCCGCGCGCAGATCGACCGTATCTTCAAACGGCTCACCGCGCCCTATAAGGAGTTCAAGGTGGGCGTGAGTATGGGCGTCGCCTGTACCGAGGGCTTTACGGGCGATTACGACGAGCTCTTCCGTCTGGCGGATACGGCGCAGTATACGGTGAAACGGGGCGGAAAGTGCAATTATGCTTTTTACGACGAATCGATGAAGTCGGTGCTTCCTCCGGCGCAAAACGAATAAAAGTGATAAAAGGAGTATAATACTACTATGACGGTTCGGGAATGTTACGAAGAAATGGGCGGGAATTACGAGGACGTGCTCAGCCGCCTGCGCACCGACGAACGGATCGTGCGTTTTCTCGGCAAAGTGGCGAGCGACGAGAGCTTTGCGCTTCTGTGCAAATCGATCGAGGAAAAAAATATGGAAGAGGCGTTCCGCGCCGCGCATACGTTAAAGGGAATCTGTCTGAATCTTTCCATAACGAAATTGCAGGAGTCCGCGAGCCGTCTGACGGAAGCGCTCCGCGGCAAGACGGAATATAATCCCGCGGTATTGCCTCTTTTGGAAGAGGTCCGGAAGGATTACGAACTCACCGTCGGGTGCATTGCGCAGTTACAATAACGAAAGGTGACAAGCGGTTCTTACCGCAAAATCATAAATTATCGATAATCTATCGAAAGGAGAAAAGAGGTTATGTCCAAGAAAAGCGATTTAAAGAGAGAGATCGGCGAAAGCGAGAAGGAGATTGAGAATCTCGAAAAGAAGCGTATGCGTTCGCAATCGGCTCTGTTGGAGGCGTATCTGAACAACGCGACCCCCAACGAATCGGACGTGGAATACTTTAAAATCTTTTCCACGCTCATCGAGCTTGAGCGCAAAAATCTTCGTCAGTTGACCGAAGAACTCGAAAAGCTCGACTGATTTGTGTCGAATGCGATTCCGCCGCGCGTAGCGCGTGCGGAGTCGTTTGTTGCACAAAAAGCCGCATTGTGTTTTTGGCACTCTGCGGCAACGCACCCGAAAGGGGGAAAGGAGAAAGGCTGTGTTATTATACGGACTTGCCGCCGTCGAATTTTCGCCTGCACAGCTTGCCGTTTTAATCGTTATGGCGGTGCTTTTAGTTGCGCTCACCGTGGTGAACCTGCTGTTTATCGTGTGGCTCCGCGGGCACATGGAGCGCCGTCTGAGCGGCGAGTTGCAGGAGGAACGCGAGCGGCTGATGGAGCAGTTGGAGGGCATGAAATCCGGCGTTCTGCCCGCCGCGGGGGAAGAGGAAGAACCGATCCCTCCGCAGCCGCATAAATTGCAGGACAGCGCTTCGCAGCGGAAGCGCGAGCTGTTGCTTGAAAAGATGGATTTGATGAAGGAATCGGACAAAGCCGCCCGCAAGCGCGAAGAATCGCAGGAATAATTTTTTTTCCGGAAGCGGGCGTGATTTTCTTGACAAATCGCGAAAAAACTCGTACAATAGAGACACTTAAAGACAAGTAGCGCCGCAAGCGTTTTTCAGAGAGCGAATCCATTGGCTGAAAGATTCGTATTCGGGTGCGGAAGGCGAAACCGCTTTATTTTACTTGAAAACCGAATCGAAAGCGGCCTTTACAGGCAATTAAGGTGGAACCGCGCAAAAACAGAGCATTGCGTCCTTAAATTTCCCGAAACGGGACATTTAAGGACGTTTTTTAATTGATTCGGCGTTAAAAAATCGGAAAAACGAAATAAAACGTAGTATTATGTCACGCATAATACGAGGAGGAATCATGCAAATAGTATTAAAAAACGGCGATAAGCTGGAGCTTGCGGCGGGCGCGACGGCAATGAGCGCGGCGCAGACGGTTTCGGAGGGGCTTGCCCGCGCGGCGGTCGCGGCGAAGATCAACGGCGAACTGTGCGATCTTTCCCGTCCGCTGAAAGAGGGCGACGCGCTTGAAATCGTGACCATGAAGGATCCCGAGGGACTGCACGTCTACCGCCATACCTGCGCGCACGTGTTGGCGCAAGCGTTGAAAACCATTTATCCCACCTGCAAGCTTGCGATCGGACCCGTGATCGACAACGGGTATTATTACGACGTGGACTTCAAGACGCCTATCACGATGGAGGATTTCGCTAAGGTCGAAGCCGAGATGAAGAAGATTATCAAGAGCAATCTTCCCATCGAGCGGTTTACGCTCCCGCGCGAAGAAGCGATCGCGCTTATGAGCAAGTTCCATGAGAATTACAAGGTCGAGCTTATTCGCGATCTGCCCGAGGGCGAGGAAATTTCCTTTTACAAGCAGGGCGCGTTTACCGATCTCTGCCGCGGACCGCACCTGCCGTCTACGGGCAAGATCAAGGCTTTCAAACTCGTGTCCATTGCGGGCGCCTATTGGCGGGGCGACGAGAAGAAGAAAATGCTCACCCGTATCTACGGCACCGCGTTCGCCAAGAAAGAGGAAATGGACGAGTACTTCGAAATGCTCGAAGAGGCGAAGAAGCGCGACCACATCAAGCTCGGTAGAGAGATGAAACTCTTTGCGCTTCTGGGCGAGGGAAAGGGGTTCCCGTTCTTCCTGCCCAACGGCATGATTCTCAAAAACACGTTGATCGACTATTGGCGGCAGATTCACAAGCGCGAGGGCTATGTCGAAGTGCAGACGCCCATTATTCTGACCCGCTCGCTCTGGGAGCATTCGGGGCACTGGGATCATTATAAAGAGAACATGTACACCACGAAGATCGACGGCGAGGATTGCGCGGTAAAGCCCATGAACTGCCCCGGCGGAATGCTCGTGTACAAGCTCTTTCCGCACAGCTATAAAGACCTTCCCATCCGCATGGGCGAACTCGGGCTCGTGCACCGTCACGAAAAGAGCGGACAGCTTCACGGACTGATGCGGGTACGTTGCTTTACGCAGGACGACGCGCATATCTTTATGACGCCCGATCAGATCACTACAGAAATCAAGGGAGTCGTGTAACTGATCGACGAGGTCTACTCGCTGTTCGGGTTCAAATATCACGTGGAACTCTCCACGCGCCCCGACAAC
>JAETTR010000166.1 GCA_021768985.1 Bacillota bacterium | reverse complement strand
AGTGTGGACGTGGACGGGCATCCCCGCCATTCCCGAAATTCCGAAGGTTTCATTGCCGCGACTTGCAAGCGGTGGCTTTACGGACGGAATAAGCATAGCGGGCGAGGAAGGCCCCGAAGCTGTTATATCTTTCGACCCGGCATACCACGAAGAGAACGTCCAATACTGGGCGCAAGCGGGAAAGATACTCGGCGTCCTCGATGCAGTGGAGATGAGCGATGAAGCGCGGGCAGAAATAACCGCCGCCATTCAAACGCTTGACGTTTCCGTTTCGAGCGAAGAAACGCCACTAAGCAAAGCAAGTGAACTGCTCGCTATGGAAGGGTTCTCGCTTGGCGGTTTGACCGAGACGACCGTCATTTATTACGATTTGAGCGGTCTGACGTGGTCGCCGCAGATTGACGTTCAGAATGCCGAAAAACTGGATGCCGAAGACATAGTGGAGAAACTGAAAGAATGCGGTAGCGAATTCTTAGACTGGCTCGAAGAATGGCTGGCATTAAGGGAGGGTGGACGATATGACCGTGTCTCGGTATATTGATTATACGACCAGACTGGGCGACACGTTCGACGAACTCGCTCTTCAGGTTTACAATAACGAAAAGATGGCATCGGAAATTATAACCGCGAATCCGGACTATGCGGACGTGATTATTTTTGACGAAGAGGTAACGCTCCGCATTCCAGTCTTTGACGAAACGGCAACGCCGGAAACTCTCGCGCCGTGGAGGACTGCTGAATGAAACTGATTTATAACGGCGTCGACATAACGTCGAGGGTTTTCATTAACCGATGCGAACATGAGACTTTCGCCGAGAAAAGAGCCGATAGGCTTTTAATTCGTTTTGTCGATAGCGGCAACAGGTGGAATGCTTGGCAGCCTAAAAGCGGAGACACCATAAGATACCAAAACAAAGCGGCCGATACCGGAGTGATGCGCATTACGCGCGTCGCTCCGGCAAACGGTTTAATTACGTTTTGCGCATCGGCTATGCCGCCACCAGGCGACATAGTGAAGAATCGCGCGTGGGAGAACATTCGATTTTTGAAGATAGGCGAGGACATCGCTGCCGAGCATGGTCTCAAATTCCAATCTTACGGGGTAACGGACAGGGTTTACTCTTACATACGGCAAGACAATCAATCGGATTTCGATTTTTTGCAGACGCGGTGTCTGCTTGAGGGATGCGCGATGGTTGTTTACAACGGTCGGCTGGTTATATACGACGAGCAGGCGCGAGAAAGCGCACGGGCAACTACACGCATAAAAATAGGCGCAGACGGCGTGTTCGAGTTTTCGGACCGTTCTGGCGAGGCGTACAGCTCTGCGGAGATATCGTCGGGAGAGTATGCCGGCGTGTTTTACGCAGACAACGTGCGAACGGGCAGGGTGCTGCGCCCTCGGCAGCCAATAGAATGCGTCAGCAACGAAGAGGCTCTACGGTTTGCCCGCGGCATCCTTCGAGACGCGAACAAAAACGCTTATACGGGTAATTTTAGACGACAGCTGACCTGCGATTATGCCGCGGGCAGTGTGGTCGAAATCGAGAATGCAAAAGCGAGCAAATGGAACGGGCGGGTATTCATTACGCGCACCCGGATGGACTATGTAAAAGGCGAAATAAAAATATTTTTTCGCAAACCGCTGGAGGGCTATTGATGGTACAACGCGGAGAAATAAGCACGATAGAAGAACGACCGCTCGACAAAGACGGCAACCCCACCCTTGCGCGTGTGCTTTCCGAGCATTCGGGCGTGATAACAAAGCCGCTGACCATTCCGCACGACTTACGCGCCGGAGCTTTGCATAAAGGGGTGCGGGTTATTTTCGTTGAGTTTTCGGACCGTTCGGGGGCAATTTTGATGAGAGCGGACGGGGAGACCGAAGGCTAAGGAGGTAGTATGGCGAGAACGGCAACATTCACGACTGCGCTCGGCACAAAGGTGTGGGAGATTACGGCGAAGAGCGTAAAAGATTTTAGCGGGTTCACTACGAGCTATGAGCTGGAAGCCGAAAAGAACAATGCAGTAGAGGGTTCTCCGCTTAGCAACATCCGCGGACTGAAAAAGCAGACGGTGTCCTTCTCATCCACGCTGAACGCGCATTTTGACGTCGACGTTCGCGCCGAAATGGAAAACTGGAAAAGCTGGATAGGGCAAACGGGAATTCTGAAAATAGGCGGGCAGACTTACGGCCCGAACTTTATACTGACAAAAGTCAAGGTGGCGAATACCCAGATAGATAACGCCGGCAGATTTCGGTATTCAAAGCTGACATTTACGTTCGAGGAAAGCGACGAGACGCTAAGCGCGAGTATAACGGCAGCAGCGGAAAGCGCAAACGCGGCGGGTTCTTCAGCTGTAGGCGTTACGTGTTCGACAGCGAAGAAATCGTTGCTGAAGAGTAAAAATCCGGCGTTACAATCGCGCTTATAAGGAGGTCGATATGAAAGGTTCGGGAAACGGGAACCCCGCGATTTGCGCAAATAACCTTGTGCGAATTTCGCGCGGGGAAATCCCGTTTGATAGAATAAAAGGCGTAAGGCTCGCCGAGCTTACGGGTTCGAGCCTTAGCGAACGCGAAGACCTTATCGAGGATACCAAGTGGATGGTGGAGACTTACGAGCCGAGAGTGAGTGTGGAGAGCGTAAAACTGAAAACCACCGACGCGGCGAACGGTCAAGTAGCCTTGACGGTAAACATCACGGGGAGGACGGATTGATGGATTTTATAACGACCGATGCGGATAAACTTTACAATCAAATAATTACATCGCTTGAAAATTCGGTGGGAGAGTCGCTCTATCCCGGAGACGAGCGTCGCCTTTTTGCCGAGGGTCTCGTCGCGGTTTTCGTTGCAATGTTCAATGCGATGAACGACGCAGCCAAGCAAAAAATGCTGAGGTATGCAAGGGGCGAGGTTCTCGACGCGCTGGGCGAGCGTGTGGGCGTGGAACGCATCCCCGCGACAAAAGCCACAACGACAATCCGGTTCAACGTCAATTCGGCTTTCGGGTCAAATATCGTCATACCGCAAGGGACGCGCGTAACGGGCGATAGCAAGCGGTATTTTGCCACTGTAGCCGCCGCCATTCTTCTCGCAGGAGAAACACACGTCGACGTTGAAACGGAAAGCGTAGGCGAAGGTACGGAGTATAACGAGATATCGGCGGGAATGATAAACACGATGGTAGACCCCATCGCGTACATCGACAACGTAGAAAACATAACGATAACCGCAGGCGGCACGGACGAAGAATCGGATGACAGCCTTCGAACGCGCATACTTGCCGCGCCTTCGAAGCTGTCGACGGCGGGGCCTATTAAAACCTACAGGTACTGGGCAATGACCGCAGACTCGACCATTTCCGACGTCGTCGTAACAAGCGAACAGCAGACGCTTATTCGGACGCTTGATGTGAACGGCAGAAAAGCCTACAAGGGCGGTTCGTTGCTTCTGCTTGATACGCTGGTGGTCTACCTTTCTGACGGCACTACGGCGGCCGTAAAGGGCAGTGATTATACGGTCGACTATACGGACGATTTGATGACAATCACGCTTATGGCGGGCGGTAGACTTGCCGATGCGACGCAGATAAAAGTGAGTGTCGACACGACGAACGCAGGGACGGTCAGAATCATACCGATATGCGAAGGCGGCGAAATTCCCGACGAGGAAATTCTGCAAAAGGTCTATGACGTTTGTAACGCGGATGACATTCGCCCGATGACGGACACCGTAAAGGTTGAGCCGCCCACCGTAAGAAAGTACGACATAAATCTCACATACTACACGC
>JAETTR010000165.1 GCA_021768985.1 Bacillota bacterium | reverse complement strand
TTCTGCAAACGTGCTCGGCATTTTCGCGGAAATCGGAAAAGGCGAGTCCTTTACGGTTGAGAAAGAGGGGTACACCGATATCTTGTCTTACGCCAAACAGATGATCGATCTGTTTACGGGGGAAGCGATTGCCGTAAAGGTTGATTATGTGAAAGACAGCCTTGCCGTTCACGGGAATCTTACCGTGAACCTGAAAGAATTCGGTGTGCTGGGCAATGTTGCGTTGGTGTACGGGGAGTTCGGAAAAACCGTTGCGGTGTATTTGGGCGAGGAGGGAATCTTCGCCGTACTCGATGGAATGCGCATGAAAGTCGATTCTTCCTGCCTCGGCGATTTGCTCGCGCTTGCCGGCGTGGACTTTGCGCAAAGCGATTTAAACGATACGATTTCAAAAGTTGCAGCGTTGGATTTCGGGAAATTGATCAAGCTTTCCGAAGAGGGCGATGCGTTGAATATTCTGCTTTCGGGAACGGAATTGTTGAGTGCGCTTGGAATGGATTTCGCGCTCGGCGATGTCGAACTCGGCGTTTCGGGCGGCGTGTTGACCGCCGAACTTCTGGGAATCGGATTGGAAGTTTCCGCAAGCGCTCCTTTCACCGTGCGGGACGAGGCGTACGCGCAATTCGCGGATCGGGAAAAATTTGCGGATCTTACGACGATCATCGAACGGATCCCCGAAGTACTGCAAACGGGCGCGTTGGCGTTTGGCGGCGAGGTTTCCTTTGCGTCGGGTGACGTGAACGTGTCCGCCGTCATTGAAAACGGTGCGATTCGTTGGAAGGGCGGTTTGAAGGTCTATCTGGATCTCGTTCTCGATCTCAACGGACTTTTGCAAAAGATCAGCGTTTCGGCGGATTCGAACGCGTTGGAATTCGCGTACGGGCAGATCGGCGCGCGTGTGGAATTCGGCGGGCTGAAAACGCTCGATGATGCGTTTATTGAGCTCTATGACCGGATCAAGGCGGTCGCGGATCAGGCGTTTGAATCGAAGAGTCCTTTGCCCGATAACGTGGAGAGTATTCTCGACCTGTTAAAGCTGCTCACGAAAACCGCGCAGACGGACGGGAGTGAAAGCGGGAAACTTGAGCTTACGGATATATTAAGTGAACTTGTAATCGGCGCGCCTGCTTCCGAAAACGGAATTTGTACCGTTTCGTACAAGGGAGTATCCCTTGAACTTCTGAACGCGACGGACAATACCTTGTGCGGGATCGGCTTGTCGTACGCCGATCAGGCGAAGGATATTGCGATAAGCGGCGGATTCACGGCGGATGTTCTGAAAACGAATTTCCCCGAAATGCCCGCGCTCAATTATCTCGGCACGGCGGATTTCGTTGAGATGCTCGATTATATCGGCGCGGCGGTGGAAACGTTTGCGCGTCGGGATATTACGATAGATATCGCGGGCACGACGGCAAGTACGGCGGATTCGTCGAAGCTTTGCAACGTAACGGGCAAAGTTTTGTATCACGCGGGCAGTCGATTCCCGATCCATATCAATACGGATACGAAAGATTTATGGGTGAATCCCGATTTGTATTTGTATCTCGATTTAAAAATTTCGCCTCTGAACAGTGCGAACGGGGGAACCTATCTCGAGCTTTGGGCGTTCGATTCCGATGACAACGACGAACTCGATTTCTTCGTGTCTCTTTCCCGCTTTGCGGAAGGCGAGGACGGCAGAAGTCCGTTGCGGTTCTTTGCGCGTGCAGGCGAGCTCATGACGGTGCTTTCCGATGCGTGCGCGCTTCTCGGGCTCGATGACGGGATTCTTCATAATTATCTGGTCACGAAATGGCTTTCCGTACAGACGGCGGAGCAACTCCGCGCGATCGGCGATATGCTGAAACAGTCGATCGGGCTCGAGGATCTGTTGAGCGGATTGCTTTCGGGCGCGTCGCCCGCTTCCGAAGCGGACGGGCAGGCGGTTGAATATATTACCGCTCTGACTGCGGGGGAAAAGGAGTTCGCGATCTCTCTCAATTCTTCGGCGATTTTCGGCGGAGAAGGATTGAACGATCTTACCGTAAAAATTACGAAAGAAAGAGACGAGAGCGGCAAGTCCTATCTTACAGGCTTTACGCTTGCCAACATATACGGCAAGGAGAACGGCGAAGTTACGAACGTCGGGATCGGCTTGTCCTATGCGGAGCTTTCCGAGGAAGAATATAAGCGTCCAAATCCCGACGATCGGTATACGGCGATCGAAGGAATCGGCAAATTATTCGAAGTGCTTGCGAATTCCGCGACGCACCGCGAAACGAACGCGAACGAGGACGAAATTTTCGCACTGAACCGCTACTATTATATTTCTGGAAAGGCGACGGTCAAAGCGAAATTATTGGGCGCGAGTATGTTGTCGGCGAATATCGATCCGCTTGCGCTTTCGGTGAAGATCGAGGACGACGGTTCCGTCGGACTGAACGTTCGGCTTGCGTATCCCGCCGTCGTGGGTATGATCGTAGGCGGTTGCACATTGGATATTTCGGTGCGCGGTGATATGATTTATTTGCGCAGGATTCAAACGACGACAATGGACGGTTTAACCGAAAAGAAGCTCGCCAATCCGATAACGACGTACCGTGCGATGCCGCTTTCGTCGTTCTCTTCCGATATCATGGAACAGCTCGGCTGGATGCTGAATCTTTCGCAGACGATCAAAGATCAGATGACTAAGGGCGGCGATTCGGGCAGCTCCGAGCAGACCGTGATCGATTACGGCGCTATGTTCGAAAAGTTTATTAAGGGCGTCGAATGGAACCAAGGCGCAAACTCGTGGCTTCTTACGCTCAACGGAAACGGTCTGACGGACGGCGTGATCGGCGACATCTTCGTCGGGCTGAATGTCGACGCCAACGGATATTTGCGCAGTCTTTCGGTAAATACGTCGATCAGCTATGGCGTCGTAGTGGATATCGATGCGAATCTCAATTTCGTCAATCCCGGAGACGAAGTGAATAAGACCGTAGACGACGTTACCGACAATATCTCTTACATGTTGGAAAGCGGTATGAGCAAAGCGATTCGGGAAGCCGCCGCAAAGAATTGGAAGGATGAGAACGGCAAGGCGATTTTTGTGGAGGGTCAGGTCGTCCGGATCGAATACATGGTCGGCGATACGGAAGCGGGCGTACAGGATGTACTTGTCAACAAAGCGACGGGCGAGCTCTATGCTGACCTGAAAGCACCCGATTTAAGGGAATATGCGATGAAAGGGTATCGCGCAAGCTGGGATTTGAGCGACCTTACCGCGCCGGACGGCTCGCACTGCGTTCCTACGGGGAAGGATACCGTCGTCGTTTACGCGCAGTTTACGCCGGAATGTTATAAGGTAACCTTCCTCAGCGAAAAACCGATCGCAGGATTCAGCGAAGAGTTGATCTATAACGAACAGGCGGGCGGATTATATTACGCGGTGGTTGTTACATACGTCTATGCGGACGGTTTCTATCTTGCAAACGGCGACAGATGGACGGTACCCGAAGCGGAAAGCATGGGCTGGCGGATTGCGGCGTTTACCGACGGTTCGGTAGAATACCGCACGCAGAACGACTATTTGAATATTACCGCCGATACGGTTCTTTTGGCGGAGTGGGAAATGATCGCTTATACGGTTTCCTATGAGGTGAACGGCGTTCGCTATGCGCAGACGGCGCACTACGGCGATTCGTTCGTATGCCCCGTTCCGACTGAACGCGCGGGTTACGAATTCTTCGGTTGGCAGTGTGGAGATGCGTTGATCTCTTCCGAAATGCTCGCGGAAAAGCAGGTGGAAGCTTCCGTTTCGCTCGTCGCTTCC
>JAETTR010000164.1 GCA_021768985.1 Bacillota bacterium | reverse complement strand
TACATACGAAACATTTTCCACGCTTCCAAGAGCGCACCGCGGGAAGCGGTAAACGACGAATTGAAGCATTTCACCAGCAGTTCATAAGGGATTTCAAGGGCCGCGCCGATCTGCCGACAAATGGCAATAACGAACCCGTCAAATGCTGTATTCGGCCTGCCGGGGTTCATGTCGTGCGCTTTTTCTCCCTCGTTCAAGTCCACAACCGCGCCGGGGGAAAGTTCAATCGTGCTGTCGTCCTCCGCGTCCACCTGTTCTTCTTCCGGGATGATCTCACCAAATGCCCCGTCGCTGGACGCGGATTCCTTTTCGATGAACACGGTAAACATACCGGAAACCACGGCGGCGACAAGTTCCGCGTCGGTGTATCGCCCCAACTGTTTCAGGGCTTCTATGACCGGCGCAAGGAAGGGAACGCCCCGCCGCTGTCCGATTCTTTCCCGGCTCATAACGTGAAGCACATTCCGCCGTCCGGTCTTTTCACCCCATGCCAGAACCCGCGTCCACCCGGTTTCGGTCAGGTCATAGGACAAGGGGTGGTGTTTGCTGATATGGTATGCGACAACCTCCCCCGCGTCGTTCGTTTCAACGCCGCCGACAATGTGCGGGTCGCTGGTGTCCCCGTCCGGGTTGCTCAACCTGTCCGCTTCGATCAGGCAAATTCGCAGGTCATAGGGCATATTTACCCGTTTCGTGACTGGCAGAGTTGCGATAACGTCGCCGGACATAAGCCAATTCAGGAAAGCAAGCTGCTGGAGTTCATAGAAATTGTCCAGTCGCTCCAAATCGCACGCGGGGGAATCCGCCCATAAAGCAAATTCCCGCTCGATCTTACTTTCAAGCGCGCGGGCTTCCTCTTCCGTCATTCCCAAAAATTCATAGTCTATTTGACTTTTCAGCCGTAGGCCGGACCCGACGACATTTGTTCGGCACGTTTTCAACGCACCGGTCGCAAGGGGAACGCCCATGTAAAGATCACGGCAACGCTGGCGGAGTGTTGAAAGATTTTCCTGTATGTCCTCTTTTGCGGACCCTCCGCCGTAAAGCCAGCCAATCAACGACTTTTTCGTTTGTGACGCGCCGTAATTGCTGTATCCGCTGTTAAGTATTTTTAATTTCTGCCGCGCCGCCGCCCGCCGAACGGCCCGTTCCGGCGACACGGCGGAAATCATTCTGTCAAGCACATTCAAGCCGCTTCACCGCCTTTACAAATCCCGCGGGACAACCCGAACAACGCGGTTTCTGCCGCCGCGCTTCCCCGTGTTCTCCAACTGTGCCACCCGATTCTGCCAGAATTCAATTTGCTTCCTGATTTGTCCAAGGTCCGCTTTTGTCAGGCTCCGCGAACCGATCTTGTAACTTTGATGTGTGGTCAACTCTAATTCGGCTTCCAGCCATGCGTTCAGGTGGTGGCGCGCAATTTCAAGTTGTGATCTCTGTCTTTTCATTTAGGCGATTCCCCCTTTTGTCCTCACCCGCCTGCCGCGCTTTTTGGGCGGCGTTGCGGCGGTTTCCCGCTCCGGCTTCTTCAAAACCGGGTTTGCAATTTCAAGCGCGACGGTCGCGTAATTCCGAATATCTAACGGTTCATTTCGCTTGTACCCGTCGTCTTTCAGCCGCCAGACATATTGCGCCCGTCCTTTCTTGTAGGTGACAACCATTTTTTCAGCGGTCAGGCCCCGGAAGTATTCTTCCGTATAGCCGCGGCCCTCTTCCGCCGGGAAATGGCAAAAATTCGGCCCCCATTTTTTCACCGCTAACCGCTGATACAATAGCGCCTTTCCTGTATCAACGCCCACGGTGAAAAGGGGGGCTTTTACGATATTTGACGTTGACGGCCTGCCGAAATAGGGGACTTCCGCGCCGCCCTTGCCCTTGATTGCAAACACGCGGCGCGCCGTCCGTTCCTTACAGAATCGGTAAACGTTCGTCGTGAAGTGTCCGCCGGAATCGACGCAAGCGCAAATGATTTTCAGCCGCCGCCCGTCTGCCGTGGTGAACGTCTGCGAAAGAAACGCGTCCAGTTCATTCCATACCGGCTGGCGTTTCAGGTCGCCGTAAATAACCTGATACCGAATACCCCAGCTTTCTTTGTCCGTACCCCATCCGACAACCTCAATTTCAAATCGGTCGTCTTGCACGTCAACGCCTGCGGTCAGCACCAGCACTTCCTCCGGGACCTCGCACCCGTATTCTTCCCGCCGGTCGTAAAGATCGTCGGTGTCAATCTGCTGGCCCTCTTCCTCCCACGTTTCCCCCATTTCGGTATTGGTCCACGCTTTCAGAAGTTCGATATTGCCTTTTTTCTTCTCTTCGTTCGCGGTTAGAAACTTCTCGACGATCTCCCGCCATTCCACAAACAGAGACGCAAGGGCGTTCAGGTGAAAACCCCGAACCTTTCGATCAGGATATTTCGCAACGAATTTCCCTTTCTGTGATTTCTCTTTCCACTCGATTTCACTTGAAATCTTTTTGCAGGCGGGGCAATAATGCCCGATTTCGTCAAGGTTGTTCTTATCAAACCGGATATTGCCCCATGTCAGCGGCGTAAAGGCCCCGCATACCGGACAAGGCACGTTCCATTCTTCCTGTGTGCTATGCTCAAATTCAACCGCGATTCTCGATGTTTCCTTGATCGTCGGCGTGCTTACGCAAACCTCTTTTTTATTCCAAAACGTTGCAAGCCGCTTTCCCGCAAGTAGGAGGGGGTCGCCCTCATTGCCCGCGGTCGCCGGGTATCGGTCGATTTCGTCCGCAAGTAGAATCCGAATCGGACGGGAAGCAAGGGACGACGGGGAATTCGCGCCCACCATCGTGACATGACCGCCGGGGAAAATCTTTTGCAAGATCGTGTTTCCGCTGTTCCGGCTCTTATCGTTCACCCGGTCCCGTAGAACCGGCGTGTCCCGCAACATAGGGGAAAGGCGGTCTTTGCTGAACGTTTCCGCCATCTGAATTGTCGGTTGCATTACCATGATCGGCGACGGGTCGTAGTGCATATAATAGCCGATAGGATTTAGAATCAACGCGTCGGTTTTCCCGATCTGCGCCGCCGACATGATAACGATTTTTTGAACGCGCATATCACAAACCGCGTCCATAATTTCACGCTGATACGGGGCTTTTGAAGTCCTCCAGCGGCCCGGCTCCGCCGACGATTCAGAGGAAAGGCGGCGGTATTCGTCCGCCCATTCCGAAACTGTCATATCCGGCGGCGGTGCAAGGACGGAAAAAATTTGCGTGAATAGTTCAACCGTCGCTTTCTTCATCCTTTGCCCTTTCCCCGAACGCCGTTTTGAAATCTGAAAGTTCCATCAAGGCTTCGTCGATGTGATCTTTCAGCAAGGCGAAAATCTCTGCTTTGTCGGTTTTCTTGCAAAGGACCGGCGCAAGCTTCGACGGAATCGCCATCAAGCGGGATTTGAAATTTACAAGCATATCCGTCATGACGGCTTCTATGTCCTCCGCCGCGTGTAGCTTGTTTTCTTTCAACTGCAATTCGTATTCTTCGTTTTTCCGCTTCGCCCGAACCAGTTTTGCCCGTTCGGTGTTGTAGTCTATTGTTTCTTCACTTTCCGGGTTTCTCTTCCGTAGATAGTTGATATACCGGCGGTTCGTGTCGATCAGGTCATACAGGCCGGGTCGGACCTCCGCAATCACTTTTTCGTCGCGCAACTGCCGCACCCGGCGTTCGGACACGTCCAAAAACCGGGCAACCGCTTTCACGTCGTAAAGTTTCAAGCCCCGCACCCTCTTTCCGCTCCTGTTTTGGCAACCTCCCCCATACCAAAAACGCCCCCGAAAGCGCGGAAGCGTTCAAAAAAA
>JAETTR010000163.1 GCA_021768985.1 Bacillota bacterium | reverse complement strand
AGGGGGAAAGGAAATGTTCAGAAAGAAAGAGAAATCCATTTTGAAACGCCGCAGTAAGGGCGAGAAAATCGTTTTCGGTATCGTGTTTGCTCTGTTTGCTCTTTATGCGCTGTCATTGCTTTTGCCGTTCGTCTTTTTGTGTTTCAATTCGCTGAAAACAGGAGAGGAATATCTGAGCGGCGTTGAGGCGGGAGAGACGTTTTATCCGCCCGCAAAGGCAATTTGGAGCAATTATATCGATGCCTTTCGGGCAATGAAAGTAGCAGACTTTAACGGCAAGGAAATTTATTTTCCGCAGATGCTGTTCAACAGTGTTTGGTATACCGTGTTGTATGTGGGAGCGGGTGTATTTGCAAGTTCGCTCACTGCCTACATCGTTGCCAAATACAAATTCCGCGGCAGGAGAATCATCGATGGCATTGCCATATTCAGCATGACGATTCCCATTATCGGAACGACGGGTTCGGCGCTGTCGATGTACAACGCTTTGGGTATTTACAACACGCCGTTTTTGCCGCTATTGATCGGTTTCGGCGGATTCGGGTTTAATTTTCTCGTGTTGCGCGGTTTTTTCAGCAATCTTCCATGGAGTTATGCGGAGTCGGTATTCGTGGACGGCGGCGGACACTTGACGGTGTTTTTCCGGATCATGTTGCCGCAAACGCTGCCTTGCCTCGTCACGCTGTTTATTATGTCGTTCATCACAACGTGGAACGACTATCAAACGCTTCTTTTGTATATGCCGAGCTATCCCACGGTATCCTCGGGACTTTATTTGGTACAGCGTTCGCTTACAAGACATCCGTTGGAGTATCCCGTTTATTTTGCGGGACTCATGGTGTCGGTTCTTCCGATCGTGTTGGTTTTTTCGCTGTTCTCCAACGTGATCATGTCCAACTTTACGGTGGGCGGGCTGAAAGGATAAGAAAATAAAAATTATAAATATGGAGGAAAATTCATGAAAGGTAGGAAAGGTCTTGCGGTCGCGTTATCGGCGATGACGGCGGCGTGCTGTTGCGGTGCGTTCGTCGGTTGCGGTTCGGGAGGAGGCGATGCAAATACGCTCGAAATTCTGCTCACCGACGCAGGCTACGGCGTGGACTGGTGTTACGCGGTGAAAGATTTGTTTGTGGAACAGGATTGGGTAAAGGAAAAATATCCCGAACTCGAAATTAAAATCAGCACGAGCGACGATCAAACGCTTGTAAAAAGCAAAATGAGTTCTTCCGAAAAAGCCAATTATTACGATTTGTTATTCGGAATCGGGCTGTGGGAATATTTCGGAAAGGGCGGTAAATTGCTCGATCTGACGGATAGCGTATATAATTCCAAAGTACCGGGCGAAGAAGTGTTGTTCAAAGACAAAATGGACGAGAGCTTTCTTTCCTCACTCGGCATTGCGGAAGCGGGAAGCGCCGAAGTCGCGTATTACGCCACGCCTTGGGTGGGCGGTATGGAAGGATTTTTGTATAACGAAGATCTGTTGCTGGGAAGCGGTTTGAAAGTACCCAACACCACAAACGAATTGCTTAACGTATTTGCGGCGTACAAGGCGACGGGAACGGAAGAAAATCCCAAATATGCGCTGTTACAGTCGTATGACGCCAACTACTTCGATTATATGTTCTACGTGTGGTGGGCGCAGTACGAAGGCGTGGAAGGATACGAAAACTATTTCAAGGGAATCGATAACGATACCTATTCCACGCGGATATTCGATCAAAAGGGCAGAGAATATTCTTTGGAAGTATTCCGTGATTTGTTGCAGTACGATAAAGGTTACGTAAACCCGATGTCGTTTACGCAAAAATTCGTCGTTTCGCAGACGTCGTTCATCAACGGAAACTCTTTAATGTACGTCAACGGCGACTGGTTCAGCAGCGAAATGCTCGATATTATGCAGAAAAAAGGAGATAGCGCTCCCAAAATCAAGATGCTTCGCACGCCGGTTATTTCAAAACTCGGTGAAAAACTCGGCATTACCGACCAAGAACTTTCCGCCCTCGTCTCCTACGTGGACGCTGTTGGGGAAGGGAAGGAAGTCGAAATTCCCGAGTTCACTTCTACGAAGAACTATTCGCAACAGAGAGTGATAAACGCCGTAAAGGAAGCAAGATCGATCGTGTATACTTTGGGGAATTCGCACAGCGCAATCATTCCCGAATATGCCGTAGCCAAGGACGTGGCGGTGGATTTCGTTCGCTTTATGGCGACGGACGCCGCGCTCGACGCATTCGCGGAAAAGACGGTCGGCGCGACGCTGCCTTTTAAGCACACGATCAGCGGGGAACTGTATAGCAAACTCGCGCTTGCGCAACAGAGCAGAATCGACTACTTCCAGAGTTCAAACGGAATTCACACTTTGGTGGATCCGCAGTCCTTTCCGTTGGTTCGCTACGGCGGATTGACTCCCTTTTTGAGCGAACGGTTCTATCAACAATTTTCGGCGCAGAACAACACAAAGACTCCTGCGGATTATATGAGCGAAATGAAAGAGACATGGGGGAGTGATAAGTTCAACAACGCATTGAAATCGGCGGGTTTGCAATAATGCGGGAATACAAATTAAGGAGTGGAAAAATGAAGAAAAAGATTGTTTCGGTTGCAATGGCGTGCGCGTGCGCATTATCGCTTATGTGCGGTTGCGGAGGGAAAACCGAAGAAGCGGAGGGCGGCTTAAAGGACGTCGTTTTGTGGGGGATGCCCGGAACCGAAAAGGTATATAAGGACATCGGTCGTGACAGCGACTATTACAAGGTGTATAAAACCGACGCCAGGATCGATCTTTTCATGGCGAAAGGCGAATACGAGGGCGGGCAGATCATCATTTCGGCGGACCGCGACGTGACGTTCGACGTTACGGGCGGTGCGTTGACGAGCGGCGATAACTCCATTGCGGCGAGCGACGTGGAGATTTTCGTGCAGAAATACGTAGACGTCTTAGCAAACCACGATATGAGCAGCGGGCTGCCTGCGGCAAAGTATCCCGACGCGTTGGTCCCCATGGCGAATCTCAAAGCTGCGGGCGAGAACGTCGTCAAAAAGGGAGAAAATCAGGGGATTTACGTGCGCGTAAAAACGTCCGTCGAACAAGCGGCGGGAACGTATACGGGCAGTCTCACGCTGAAAATCGGCGAAGAGAGTACGCAGATTCCCGTAAAAGTTCAGGTTGCCGACGTGACCGTCTCGCAGGAGGTACACAACAAGAGCGTGTTCGTAAATGCATGGTATTTCTTCGAGGGCGAGCTCGATACCACGCAGGAAATGCTCGATCAATACAACGAGGCGTTGCTCGATTACCGTATCGGAATGGGTTCGATGCTCACGTACGGGGCGCATCATAACGAAGATCTTTCCACTGCGGAAAAACGTGCGGCATGGGTGGAAAAGGCATACGGCTATATGCAGGATCCCGCTTGCTCTACCATTCAATTACCCTATTCGACGAATGATACCCAAATGCGGGCGGTGTTACAGGCGGTCGCCGATTACAGTGTTGAGAAAGGGTATGATATGTTTGCAAAGCTCGTCGTATATGCGGGCGGACTTATCGACGAGCCGCGCGGCAACGGCAAGATGGACGAAGCAGTGAGAATTTGCACTTCGTTTAAAAATATGAAGAACGAATTTTCGGCAACGCTTACGGGCGGCGGGTTGCAGGCGCAAATGGCGGAATCCGTAAAAGCAATTCCCATGATCGTTACCGATTATTACGACGAGACTCTCGCCGAGGCGGGTGCGACTTTCTGCCCGACTTTCCAATATTACGACAGTTCGGTTCAACGGGCACAGTATGAAAATCAAGAGGGCTGGTGGTACGGATGTATCTCACCCCGCGCACCGTTCCCTACCTATCATACGGACGACA
>JAETTR010000162.1 GCA_021768985.1 Bacillota bacterium | reverse complement strand
GTACCCGCCAAAAAAGTAAAGCTGATCGTCGGCTGCAACGAAGAAAGCGGCTGGGAGTGCATTGAACACTACAAGCAAGTGGCGCACCTTCCCGAAACGGGCTTTTCGCCCGACGCCGACTTCCCGGTGATTTACTCGGAAAAGGGAATTTTACACGTCCGGTTGCATTTTCCTATCGAACGCGCCCCTTTCTATTATCTCGAAGGCGGCTCGAGTTCGAACATGGTATGCGACTTCTGCTCAGCCACGCCGAAAACGCTCTCTATACACCGCGCAAAAGAACTCGGGCTGGAAGTTTCCGGCAAAAAAATTATCGCGCACGGTAAAAGCGCGCACGGTTCCACGCCGAATCTGGGCGTGAACGCAATCCTTCCCGTTCTTCGGTATTTTCAGGAAAAGAACGAAACGGTGAAAAAGATTATCGATTTCCTTTTCGACGACGTGTTCGAGCTGAAAAAGATCAACGACGAGATCGATTTTCTGACGCTGTCTCCCAATCTGATCAAATTCCGCAAAAACGAAATACAGATCGTCTGCGATATCCGCTATCCCGCGGGCATGACGCTGAAACAAATTCTGCCCCAGCTCGACCGACTGGGCGTTTGCTACGAAACCCTTCACCACCAGCCGCCGTTGCGATTAAGCCAAAGCAGCGAGCTGGTTTCCAACCTGCTCTCGGTGTTCGAAGAGTGCACGGGTCAGACGGCGGATCCCGTTTCGATCGGAGGCGGCACCTACGCCCGCGCGTTGAAAAACGGCGTCGCGTTCGGTCCGGAGATGCTCGGCGACGAACCCGTCATTCATCAACCGAACGAGCATATCTCGATCGAACGCGTAGAGCTGTTGCTCGACATTTACGAAAAGGCGATCGAGCGCTTAACAAAATAGCGAAAGGCACTGCTTGCGGGCGGTGCCTTTTTGTTTATTGCATGTCCGATTCGTTGACCTCGACAAGCTCCGTTCCCTCCGCGCTCTTGGGCAACACGACCTGATCGGAGGAAAATCCCCTGCCCCGCACTTCGGAAATCACGCTGATCATCAAAAACGCTTCGGGATCGATGCTCTCCACTTCGTTCTTCATCCGCACCACATCGCGGTTGGAAACGACGGTGAGAAGCACGAAGCACTTTTCCTGCAAAAAGCCCGTCTTGCCGTAGAGCAACGTAACGCCGCGGTTCAATTTATTCAGAATCATTTCGCGGAGCTCTTTATAATGCTTGCTCACGATCATGATCTGCGTCTTTTTGGTACCGATCGGCGAAACGAGGTCGATTACGTAAGAAGACACCACCGTGATCATCACACCGTAGAGCACCATGCTCGCGGAAACGTGCGCAAAAAACTGCATAATGACGATCGCCATATCGAGCACCCACAGCCCGAGCGAAAACGGGATATTGAAATATTTGTGTAAAATCAGCGGCGGCACGTCCGTTCCGCCCGTGCTCGCACCCACCCGCACGACGATTCCGATTCCCACGCCGAACGTGAGCGCGCCGAGAAACGCGGCGAGGAAGGGATCGCTATCTCCCGCCGGCGGAAAACCGTGACTTGCAATATAACTCTGGTTAATGGCGGTAAACGCGCTCATGAACGTAGGATAGAGCAATGTTCCCGCAAGTGTGGCGATTGCGAATTTCTTTCCCAAAAAGAACGCTCCCACAACAAAGAGCAGAATATTGGCGATATAAACGGTAATCGGCACAATCCAGGCGTTGGACTCCCCCAGCAAATTGCGCATAAAAATACCGATCCCCGTGGTCCCGCCCATTACGAACCCGTACGAATCGATAAAGAAAACCGTGCCTGCGGCGGCAAGCGCGTTGCCCGCGGTAACGATCAGCGAATGCGCGATAAATTGCTTTACCTGCCGCTTCGTCGGTTTATGAGGTTTGGAAAATTTCAGCTTCGGAAATTTCATAGCCGTCCTTAGCGTTATCATAACGTAACGTTTCTTTCGATTGCATTATAACACGACGGCAATTCTTTGGCAAGGGTTTTTGAATTCACCCGAAAATATATTTTTCCGATCGACAGAAAAGACGGCGCACCCGAAGGTGCGCCGTCTTTTTTCGGTTTATGAATTGCAACCGCAACAGTTACAGGAACGGCAACCGCAACGACTGCACGAATGGCAGGAGTTGCAACCGCAACCATCGTTACGGAACAGCGCGTACTGACGCGCATAGTAAGCGTCGAACTCACAGCAGTTCGTAAACGCGCTGAGATCGGTCGAAAAAGATTCGCCGCAAGAATTACAACCGCAGGAATTGCAACCGTTTCTTGCGTTTCTGCAACCGCAGGAATTACAACCGCAACCGCAGCCGCACCACGAGTCGGTGGAGAACAGATTGTTGAGCGCGCGGCGAACGTTGTTGCAAGCGCAGTTACAGGAATTACAGGAGTTGCAGGTATTACAATGATTACACATAAAAGACCTCTGTCGTAAAAATTCCGGTAAAATACCGTACTTCATTTTATGCGCAATCCCATGCTTGCCGTTCCGAAAACGACCATCTATATCATCAAAAAAGACGGTTCGTAATGACCGTCTTTTCGACCGCCGTTTACTTTTCGGCGCTTGCTTTTTTTGCTTTCTTTTCCTTTTTGGGCTCTTCCGTTACGGGAGCCGTATTTTCCGATATCACGTTTACGTCGAGTTTATTATAAGGAATCTCGATCCCCTCCTCCGCAAACTTTTTCGTCATTCGTTCGGTCAGGTCGAAATACACCGTCCAATAATCCGCGTTTTTCGCCCAACAGCGGCAAACGAAATTCAAAGAACTCGCCGCTTGTTCGCTAAGCCGCACGGTATAACCGTCGTCGTGCAGAACAAGCTCATGCTCGTCCAATACGGATTCGATCACCTTCTTCACCTTGTCCACGTCGGAACCGTACGCAACGCCGAACACAAGATCGACGCGGCGTTTTTCTTCCGTGGAGTAATTGATGATATTTCCGCCCGCAACGGCAGAATTCGGAATTACGACGACTTTGTTATCGGGCGTCCTCAACTTGGTGCTGAACAGCGCGGTGCTTACGACCGTACCGCTCGTTCCTGCGATTTCCACAAAATCACCCACCTGAAACGGGTGATTGGTTGCAAGAATCATGCCGCTTGCAAAGTTCGAAATTACCGATTGAATCGCCAACGAAACCGCCAACGTGCCGACGGTCAACAGCGCGACAAAACTCGAAGTATCGATTCCCAGAACGCGCAATATGACGATCAGATAAATGAACACCAATACCGTTTTTAAAATGGTTAAAATAAAATTCCCCGCAATGCCTTTCAATTTGGTTTTATTGACAAACTTTTTGAAAATCGCCATAACGATTTTCAAAACCAAAAAACCGATTACGATTACGGCAACGGCGGCGACGATTTTCATCCAACCGTGATCGGTAATGAACCAGCTGACGAGAGAATTCCAAAGCTTTTGGAAAAATCCGGGTTCGGCAGGTTCGGTTGTTTCCGCCGCGAGCAACGCAACGGACAATAAAGTCGAAATACCCATAAAAACCTCCGATATAAATTGAATCTTATAAGGGTATTATATTTCTTTTTTATCCTTTCGTCAAATAAATAACGGGCATGTTCGGACAAAAGCGACGTATAAAACGATCTCCCGCGCAAAACCTCACAAACTCGACAAAAAGACCGAACAGACTTTTGTCTGTTCGGTCTTTTTGGAGCTTCTGGCCGGACTTGAACCGGCGACCTATTGATTACGAATCAATCGCTCTACCGACTGAGCCACAGAAGCACCACACGCAACTCTGTTTTGCTTCCTTATTATATGAAAAACGGATACAAAAATCAAGCGTTTTTGCACCCATTTCCGAATTTTATATTTTTTTATTTTTCGG
>JAETTR010000001.1 GCA_021768985.1 Bacillota bacterium | reverse complement strand
GTGTTCCGCATCTTCGATCACTGCACGATCTTTCTGCTGATCGCGGGCACTTATACGCCGTATTGCATGATCGCGTTGGGCGGCACGACGCTCGGGCTCGTGACGCTGATCGTGGAATGGGCGTGCGCCGTGGCGGGGATCACGATGAACGCGATCGCCATGAACAACAAAGTGATCAAGGGAATTTCCATGGCGCTCTATTTTATCATGGGCTGGCTGGCGGTGCTCGGGTTCGGCAAGCTGTGGGGGCTGATTTCGCCCCTTTCTCTGTGGTTGCTTCTGGCGGGCGGGATCGTCTATACGGCGGGAATCGTGTTTTACGCGTTCGGAAAAAGGGTGCGCTATTTTCATTCGATATGGCACCTGTTCGATCTCGGGGGTACCGCGTTGCAGTTTGCAAGCATTCTGCTTCTGATTGTCTGATTTTTTACTTTCAATTTTGCCGCCCTTCGGGGCGGTTTTTTCGTGCGAAAATGTTCCGCCGAAAACTTGCCAAACCGTAAAAAATGTGATATGATATCTCCGTTTTCATTATGTGCCGCGAGGAGGGTTGCCCTCCGCTGCGGGTCGGCATTTGCCGCATGCTTGCGGCTTAACGTCGATTTACGCAGAATGAGAATGAGTATGACAAAGTAAAAAAGTAATTTCACTCACGAAATTTCTTTGCCCCTTTACCCCGTAGGGAATTCTGACGGAAAGAAATTTGTGAATATAGTTAAGGAGAGAATATGCAAACAATCGTACAAATTCTGGCAAAGGAGCTCGACAAAAAGGAAGAGCACGTGCAGAACGTGGTGACCCTGCTCGACGAAGGAAATACCGTTCCCTTTATCGCCCGCTATCGGAAGGAAATGCACGGCACGATGGACGATCAGACCATCCGCACCCTTGCCGACCGTCTTGCCTATCTCCGCAACCTCGACGCGCGCAGACAGGAAGTCAAGAATGCGATCGACAATCAGGGCAAGCTCACCGAAGAGCTTGCGGCGGCGATCGACGGCGCGGAAACGCTTGCCGAGGTGGAGGATTTATATCGCCCCTATAAACAGAAACGGCGCACGCGCGCGACCGTCGCGCGGGAGAAGGGGCTCGCGCCTCTTGCCGAGCTCTTGTTCGCGCAGGAACCCGATTGCCCCGTGCCGGAGGAGGAAGCGAAAAAGTATCTCGACGAAGAGAAGGGTGTGACGACGGTAGAAGAGGCGCTGGCGGGCGCGAGCGATATCATCGCCGAGACGATTTCGGACGACGCGGAGATCCGCAAAGCCCTTCGCGAGCTGTATACCGATCGGGCGGACATTCTCTCCGTCGCGGCGAAAAAGGATCCCGAGGATACCGTTTACCGCAACTATTATGCGTTTTCCTCGCCCGTGAAGAAGGTGCAGGGGCATCAGGTGCTCGCCATGAACCGCGGTGAACGGGAAGAAGTATTAAAGGTAAACATCGATATGAACCGCGACGTCGCGGTGGAATTCGTCGCCGTGCGGGTGCTGAAAAAGCCCTGCGCTTCCACGGCGTTCGTGCGGGCGGCGGCGGAGGACGCTTACGACCGTCTGATTCAGCCGTCGATCGAGCGGGAGATTCGCGCGGCGCTCACCGAAACGGCGTGCGAGGGCGCGATCGGGCAGTTTGCGCTCAATCTGCGCCCCCTTCTGATGCAACCCCCCGTAAAGGGGTTCGTCACCATGGGGCTCGATCCCGGTTACAGAATGGGCTGCAAGGTTGCGGTGGTGGACGGCACGGGCAAGGTGCTCGATACGGCGGTCGTTTATCCCACGTACGGCGAACGGCAGAAGCGGGAGTGCATCGAAAAGCTCTCGGCTATGATTAAAAAACATAAGGTAAAGCATATCGCGATCGGGAACGGCACGGCGAGCCGCGAAACCGAGCAGATGACGGTGGAGCTCATCGCGGGGCTCGGCGCGGGCGCGGGCGTTTCGTACATGATCGTGAACGAAGCAGGCGCTTCGGTGTATTCGGCTTCTCCGCTTGCGGCGAAGGAATTCCCCGAGTACGACGTCAATTTGCGTTCGGCGGTTTCCATTGCCCGCCGTTTGCAGGACCCGCTTGCCGAGCTCGTGAAAATCGATCCCAAATCGATCGGCGTCGGGCAGTATCAGCACGACATGCCCGAAAAACGGCTCTCCGAAACGCTGGACGGCGTCGTGGAGGACTGCGTGAACGCCGTCGGCGTCGATCTGAACACGGCTTCCGCGCCCCTGCTCGCAAGGGTTTCGGGGCTGAACGCGGGCGTTGCGGCGAACGTGGTCAAGTACCGCGAGGAGAACGGGCTGTTCACTTCCCGCCAACAGATTCTGAAGGTGCCCAAGCTCGGCGCGAAGGCATACGAGCAGTGCGCGGGATTCCTGCGCGTGCCCGAGAGCAAGCAGGTACTCGACAATACCTCCGTGCACCCCGAGTCCTACGCGGCGGCGGAAAAGCTGATCGGGCTGTGCGGGTATACGATGGAGGACGTGCGCGCGGGCAGACTTTATAACTTAATGGAACGGCTGAACAAGTACGGCGAGGAAAAGGCGGCGAAGGAGTGCGAAGTGGGATTGCCCACCCTGTTCGACATTACCGACGAGCTGAAAAAGCCGGGGCGCGATCCCCGCGACGAGCTTCCCCCGCCCGTGCTCCGCACCGACGTGCTGGATATCAAGGATTTGATGCCCGGCATGGAGCTCAAAGGCACCGTGCGAAACGTGATCGACTTCGGCGCGTTCGTGGATATCGGCGTGCATCAGGACGGACTCGTGCACATTTCGCAGATCTGCGATCACTTTATCCGTCACCCGTCCGAAGTGCTCGCGGTCGGCGACGTGGTTACCGTATGGGTGATCGAAGCGGACGAGAAGAAAAAGCGCATCTCCTTAACCATGCGCAAGGACAGAGTCAAAGAGAAGAAGTAATTCGTTTTTCACAAAAGGCGCCCGATCGGCGCCTTTTGTAATTTACCTTAAAAATGCTTGATTTGTTGAAAATTTTAACAAATAAAGTGAAAAACGAGGGCAAAAACGGATTTTTCGTGTAAATTGCGTGACAAAATAATTTTTGCTCACTATAATATTCGGCGTAATTTGATTTTTATTCGGAGGTCATTTATGATACGGAAGAACCAAAAAGGATCGGGAACGGGATCCGCGGCGGCGGTGCACGGGAACGGATTCAGAAAGCTCTTGTTGATCGTGGCTTCGATTCTTATGTGCTGCGTGCTCGCGCTCGGCGTCGTGATGCTGAGCTCGTGCAGAAAGGGAGACGACGCATACGTCAATCCGTACAAAACGACGACGCGCGTGCCCTACTACGCCGAATATCTCGGCACCGTAAAGAGAAACATTCCTACGGAAACCTCGAACGGCGGCTTGCCCGACTATCCCACGTACGGGAGAACGCTCGGGTCCGTGCTCGGCGATGCAAACGCCGAGGCGAGGACGGCGCTGATCCGCGAATCCAATCTGCTCACGACGAAGCAGACCTGGAACGGCGGAGGTCCTTACGAGAAGATGGACGAAAACGGTTACCTTTATTTAAAGGACGGCACGCCCGTGGACGTCAACGGGAACGCCGTGGAAAAGGGGAGCGCGGAGCATTACAAGCTGTATAAGCATTCCGCTTCGGTCGGCATGTACGAGGGCGACGTTTCGGATTCGGAGCCCGCGATCGTCAAGCGGTTGACGTTCGCGCCCCGCGCGTATTCGAGCTATTACGAGGTGACGGGGCTCTACGCGCCCGCGGGCGAGCTGATTAAAATCGAGCTCTCCGAAGAGGCGATGAACGCCACGGGCGGAATTTCCGTACATATCGGTCAGGCGCTGTACAACGGCAAGGCGAACAATATCTGGCTGGCGAAAAATCAGATGCAGCGCATGCCCGTCATTCTGAACACGTTGGACGTGGATAAACAGACGGCGACCTTTAACGAGGAAACGAAAACGTACACGGCGTACGTGGGCTCCTTCCTCGGCGGACCCGTTTACGTGCGCGATGAACGCGTGAATTATTCCGTTACGATTTCGGGCGGCGTGAGATATTCTCACTTTATTCTCGGCTATACGACGCCCGAAGAATTTGCGGAGAACGCGAAGTCGACCGCGCCCTATTTCGATCTCGAAGTCTGGGATAACGGCGTGCTCCATTCGGGACCCGTCAAATACGCGAAGGCGTTCTCCTACGACGAACTTTACAAAGCGGCGGTCTATTGGGATAAGGTCTCTTTGGTTTCCTCCAAAAGATCCACGCAGGGCGTGGTGTTCCTGTACGATCCCTTCGTTGCCGCGGGCGCGGCGGTCGCGTTCCCCGGTCAGCGTTCCGTCAACTGCCCCACGGGCTGGATGGGTTCCTCGCTCAACTATAAAGCGCTCGTGACCTCGGGGTCGTGGGGAAACATGCACGAGTATAACCACAACTTCCAGGGCTACGGTCTGGGCAACGGCGGCGAGGTCACGAACAACGCCCTCAACCTTGTGGAATACAGCTTGTTCACGAAAATTTCTTCGGCGAGAAAACTCGGCAATTACGGTGCGGAGGGCTTGGGCGGCTGGAACAGATACACCTCCGCGACCTGGGCGCTCGATCAGGTGACGGGGAACAAGTTCGAAAACGGACGCTTCGGGCTTGCGACCTATGCGAATATTTTGCATAGCTTCGGGCAGGACGCGTTCATGACGGCTTCCGTCGCGGGCGGCGGGCAGTCGCCCGACGCCTGGTACAAGGCGTGTTCGCGCGTCACCGGGCGGGATATGGCGTATTACTTCGAGACCTTGCTCGGGCACGCCGTTTCCCCGGAGGCGAAGGAAACCGCGAAAGGGTATCCTATGTATGTGCCGGTTGCCTCCGTCTATCAGACGGGCGGAATTTACACGGTGGGCGAAAACGAAGTGCAGTTCGACACCATGCAGCCTTTCCAAATCGAATACGGAAAGGAATACACGCTCGATCTGAATAAGTACGCTACCGACGGTTTTACGTGGAGCGGAAGCGTCGTGCTTCCCGACGGGTTTGATTTCGAAATTACGAAGATCACCCAGCCCGAACACGGAAAGCTCGAAAAGACGGCGGAAAAGACCTATAAGTATACGCCCGATTCGAATATGCGGTCCGGGAAGTTTATCGTAACGATCAAGCTGACCGCTACCGACGACGCGTATAAGGGCTTTACGCTCGAAGACATCGACCTCGTGCTCGAATTGGAGCAAACGCATGAAATCAACAAAAATATGCTGGAACGCACCACGTATACGTTTGCGGAGGGCTCCGTTCCCGAAAGCGCGACGGCGGCGTTCGAGAGCAATTACAGCGGAAATATTTCGGCGGTTAAAACGGACAACTTGAACAAAACCCAGAATTGCAACGCCGATATCTGGTATACCAACAAGGACGGCGACGATTGTCCCGCAAACGCGGTCGTGGAACTGAGCGGAAAGCTTCACGTGGACGAAGGCGGAAAGTACCGGATCGCTCTGCGCGGCAGATGGGATATCGCGTTGTACGTTTCCTTCGACGAAGGGAAAAACTACGAGCTGGTGGGCGCTTCCAAAGAGTGGACGGGCAACAGCTTCATGAACCAGGGCGTGTTTAACGAGAAGTGCCCGTATCAGGATTACGAGCTCGAGGCGGACAGCTGGGTGTATTTTAAAGCCGTTATGGTAACGCAGACGAACGGCAGCACGGCGAGCTATATCGGCGTCGGTTGGGGGAAATTCGTACCGCCGCAGGGAGTCATAGACGAAAACGGCGAAGTTGTCGGCGAAGCGCCCGAGAGCATCTCCGTGGCGTATGCGACCGCTTACAGAAGCGATTACGAGTTTGCGAACGAGTTCGAATCGGAATATTTCTATACGAGAGCTTATAGTTGGTCGTACGTGGACGAAACGGAGTACAGCACTTACGACAAGGCGGGGGAAGGCGAAAACTACGAAGTGAAACTTTTGAGCAAGCTCCCTGCGGGAAATTATTGGAGTAACGGCGATTTCTTCGACGGAAACGACGGCACGTATTATCACAGCAACAGCGGCGTAAGCGAAGCGCAACCGGTCGAGTTGATCATCGATATGGGGCGCACGATCACCGTAAATTCGTTGACGGTGTTCAGCCGTTCTTCGCAGCCCGGCGCGCCCAAAACCTTCACCTTGTCCGTGAGCGACGACGGCGAGAATTACAGACTGATCGGCGAATACAAGGATTACGCGAAGGGAAGCACGAGCGTGACCGCGAAATTCGATACCGCCTCCTTCCGCTATTTCAAGCTGAACGTCACCGAAACGACGCACGGGAGCAATTTCCTGATCCTTCGGGAAATCCGGTTCTCGTACTCCCGTTCGCTTCCGGGCGGCAGCGTGCTCGCCGTCGACGACGATGCGGTTTCCTGCAAGGGCAAATGGAGCACCGAAACAAAGCTCTCCACCTACGGACACGTTTACATCGGCAAGAAGGGCGCGAGCGCGCAATTCGAGTTCGAGGGCAAGCGGCTCGGCATTCTCGTGCCCGTCGGCGGAAAGTCGAACGTCGAAGTGCGGATCGACGGCAAGAAGGTAAAGACCATAGAGCTTACCGAGGGCACGGGCTACGCGACCGCGCAGTATATCTCGCCCGAATTGAGCGAGGGCAAACACAAAGTGGAAATCAAGTGCAAAGGCGATACGAAAATCGATTCGTTCGTAATCTGGAACTGATCTTCGGGAGGTTTTTTATGGCGCTGTATCGCACCGTAGCGGATCTGGTAGGGGGAACTCCTCTTCTGGAGCTTGTCAATTACGAAAAGAAACACGGATTAAACGCAAAAATTTTTGCAAAGCTCGAGTACTTCAATCCCGCGGGGTCGGTCAAGGACCGCGTCGCGAAAGCCATGATCGAGGATGCGGAGCGCACGGGTAAACTGAAAAAGGATTCCGTGATCATCGAGCCCACTTCGGGGAACACGGGGATCGGGCTTGCCGCGATCGCGAGCGCGAAGGGCTACCGCGTCGTGCTCACCATGCCCGAAACGATGAGCGCGGAACGCCGAAATCTGTTGAAAGCGTACGGCGCGGAGCTCGTGCTGACCGAGGGCGCCAAGGGCATGTCGGGCGCGATCGAAAAGGCGAAGGAGCTTGCCGCGGGCACGCCGAACGCCTGGATCGCGGGGCAGTTCGAGAACCCCGTCAATCCCGACGCGCACTATCGGACGACGGGTCCGGAAATCTGGAAGGATACGGAGGGCAAGGCGGATCTCTTTGTCGCGGGCGTCGGCACGGGCGGCACGGTCACGGGCGCGGGCAGATATTTGAAGGAACAAAATCCGAATATCCGGATCGTTGCCGTCGAACCCGATTCTTCCCCCGTTTTGTCGGAAGGGAAGTCGGGACCGCATAAGATTCAGGGGATCGGCGCGGGGTTCGTGCCCGCGGTGCTCGATACGAAGATTTACGACGAAATCGTGCGCGTGACGAACGAGGACGCGTTCGCAACGGGCAGGGAGATCGGCAAAACGGAGGGCTTCCTCGTGGGGATTTCCTCGGGCGCCGCCCTATTTGCCGCCTTACAACTCGCAAAGCGTAAGGAAAACGCGGGCAAGAACATCGTCGTGCTCTTCCCCGATTCGGGCGACAGATATCTCTCGACGCCGCTGTTTTCTTAACGAATGATTGAAAAAGCCCCCGACTTTCCGCGGTATGGAAAATCGGGGGCTTTTCGTTCGGAATTTTTTTACGCATTTGTTGTCAATTCGTTTGCAATGTGCTATAATCTTGGCAAAAAGCGGAACAAAAAAAACAGACCGCGCCGCGCGCGGGAAGAGGTGGATTACGAAAAACATTTTAATGATTGCGACGGGAGGCACGATCGCCTCGAAGAATACGGGCGCGGGGCTCGCGCCCGCTATGTCGGCGAAGGAGCTGTTGGCGTGCGTGCCCGAAATCGCCGAACTCTGCCGCGTGCAGGAAGTACAGCCCTTTACCCTCGACTCCACCAACATACGGGCGGAGCACTGGCTGGAAATCGCGGGAATCATCGAACGGGAATACGATCGGTTCGACGGGTTCGTCGTAACCCACGGCACCGACACCATGGCGTATACCGCGGCGGCGCTTTCCTATCTCGTTCAGAATTCGCCCAAGCCCGTGGTGCTTACGGGTTCGCAGAAATCGGCGTACCTACGGGATACCGACGCGCGCAAAAATCTGGCGGACGCGTTCGCGTACTGCGCGGACGAGGGCGCTTCGGGCGTGCACGTGGTGTTCGACGGGAGCGTGATACTGGGTACGCGCGCCAAAAAGACCCGCACGAAGAGCTATAACGCGTTTTCGAGCATCGACTATCCCGACATCGCGGTTCTGCGCGACGGAAAACCCTTTTATTATATCGACGAGGAGAAGGGCGGTTCGCCCGTCTTTTACCGCACGCTCGATCCCGACGTGTTCGTGCTGAAAACCTTTCCGGGAATCAAGCCGGAAATTTTCGATTACCTCGATACGCACTGCGACGGGCTGGTCGTCGAATCGTTCGGTGCGGGCGGGTTGCCCGACTACGGCGACGGCGCGCTTTTCGAACGGCTGAAAGGGTTTCTGTCGAAGGGAAAGACCGTCGTGTTCACCACGCAGGTCGAGCGGGAGGGGAGCGCCCTCGACACCTACGAAGTGGGCAGGAAGCTCCGTGCCTGCGGCAGGATTCTGGAAGCGCGCTGCATGACGCTCGAAGCGACGGTGACGAAGCTGATGTGGGCGCTCGGGCAGGCGCGCGGCGCGGAAGCGGAAGAGCTCTTTCTCCGCCCCGTCGGGAAGGATATTTTTTAAGGCGCGTTTTCGCGGCGTTTACCAAGGAGAAAGGTATGCAACAAGTTCTGATCAACACGCTGACGCTGTACGAGGTGTTCGCGTATTTCTTCCTCTATTCCTTTTTGGGCTGGGTGACCGAAGTCGCCTTTCACGCGATTACGATGGGAAAGTTCGTAAACCGCGGATTTCTGAACGGACCCGTCTGCCCGATCTACGGCACGGGCGTGGTCGTCATTTTGCTCCTGCTCGGCGAATGGGTGGAAAAGCCGTGGCTCGTGCTCCTCGTGGGGATCGCCCTGCCCACCCTGATCGAATTCGTGACGGGTTGGGCGCTCGAAACCTTTTTCCACAACAAGTGGTGGGATTATTCGGGGCGTAAGTTCAACGTAAAGGGGTATATCTGTTTCGAATTTTCTCTGCTCTGGGGGATCGCCGTGCTCGCCGTGGTCGAGGTCGTGCACCCCGCCGTGCGTTGGTTCGCGGGGCTGTTCGGCGAAATCGCGGGCGACGTGCTCGTGGGGCTGTGCGCCGCCGCCATGATTGCCGATCTCGTCGTGACAATCATGCAGGTGTTGAAGCTCAACCGCAAGCTGAAGGAGCTCGACGAAGTCGCGAAAAAAATGCGCGTCGGCTCGGACTTTATCGGCGAAAAGGTCGCGAACGTCACGCTGAAAGCGGAGGCGGGTTTCGCCGCCGTCAAAGAAACGCTCTCGGAGAAGCGGGAGCGCGCGATCGACGCGATCGCCGCAAAAATGCCCGCCCGCCTGCTGAATGCGTTCCCGCATCTGAAATCCCGCAATCATCCCGAGTCCGTCGAGCTCGCCCGCGAGAGCGTGAGCCGGATGAAGCGCAAAAAGAAGGAGAAAGCGGACGATTCGCAAGAGGAAAAATAAAAAGCGGAATTTTTTTCACGGAATCGTCACGTAATTCTTTACAATCCGTCAAAAACATGATATAATCACCCTATCAAAAACAAAAGAGGTGGAATATGGAAGAAGAGAACAAAGATCTCCATGAACCCGAAACCTCCGAGCAGACGAGCGAAGCGGTTGAGAATTCTCAACCCGCAGCGGCTGAAGCCGCTGCGGCAAGTCCGCATAAGGGATTTTGGGGGAAAGTGGACAATTTCTTCGGGATTTCGAAGAGCGGATCGAACTACAAGACGGAAATTATCGCCGGTCTGACGACCTTCATGGCGATGGTTTACATTCTTATCGTGAACCCGGGTATGTTTTCTACGATCCCCGGACTTTCGTTCGGAGGAATGTACATAGCGACTGCGCTCGGCGCGATTGTGGGCACGCTTCTCATGGCGTTGCTCGCGAGAATGCCTTTGGCGCAGGCTTCCGGTATGGGCGTAAACGCGTTCGTTGTGTTTAACCTGGTCGGACTCGGCGGATTGTCGTATGCGAACGCTATGGTGTTTACGTTACTCGACGGCATCATTTTCGTCATCCTTACCGTTACGGGCGCAAGAAAGTACATTTTCAAAGCGATTCCGGACGAAGTGAGAAAGGCGATTAACGTCGGTCTCGGGCTGTTCATTGCGTTTATCGGTTTGCAGAACGCAGGCGTAATCGTGGACAATGCGTCTACTTTGGTGAATCTCGTTTCCTTTAACGTTTTAAGCAAAGATGCGGCGTTCGCTACGTATAACGGAGGTACGGTCGGCGGTATGCTTCCCGCACTCGTCGCGATTCTCGGCGTAATCGCGATTGCGGTTATGACGAAGAAGAAAGTAAAAGGTTCGATCCTTTGGGGAATCCTCGGTTCTTCCGTGCTTTATTACATTTTGGCGGGGCTCGGCGTTGCTTGCGGAAACGAAGCTTGCAAGTCGATCTTCCAGTCCATTTCCATCAGCAATCCTTTTGACGCGTTCGGCGCGTGGGGAAAGGAATCCGCAGGTAAAGTATTCTATGAAGGCTTCAATTTCAATGGTTATCTCGGGATCGAGGGGAACACGGTCGGTTCGCTTATCCTTCTTCTCGTAACCTCCGCGCTTTCGCTGTGTATGCTTGACATGTTCGATACGCTCGGTACGCTGTACGGCGCATGCTCGAAGGGCGGTTTGCTCGATAAGGACGGCAACCCTCTGAACATGAACAAGTGCATGCTTTCCGACGCGATCGCGACCTGTTCGGGTGCAATTGCGGGTACTTCCACCGTTACCACGTTCGTGGAATCTTCCGCAGGCGTTGCGGCGGGCGGCAAGACGGGCTTCACCGCGCTCGTGACGGGGCTCTGCTTTATCGTTGCAATGTTCTTCAGCCCTCTTGCGCAACTGATTCCTTCGGCTGCGACGGCTACGGCGCTTATTTGGGTCGGCGTATTGATGATGAGCACCGTTGTCAATATCGAGTGGACGGATCCTGCGGCGGCGCTTCCCGCATTCCTGACGATTGCAGTTATGGCGTTCGGTTACGAAATCTCCTACGGTATCGGTATCGGGATTATCTCCAGCGTGATCGTAAGAGTTTGCACGGGCAAGGTGAAAACGATTTCGGTCGTCACCTGGGTTCTTGCGGCGTTCTTCCTCGCGACTTTCCTGCTTACGCACTAATCGCGACAATGAAAATAACGGCGCGGACGAAAGTCCGCGCCGTTTCTTCTTTTGTTTTATTTCTTTAATCCCTGCAATACCGAATCGGGCGCTTGCTCGTAGCGGGCGAAGGTTTCGGTGAATTTGCCGCGCCCCTGCGTCATGGACCGTAACGAGGTCGCGTACGTCAGCAGTTCGCCCTGCGGCGCTTCCGCGGTGACCACCTGCAAGTCGTCCTGCGCGTCCATGCCGATAATTCTGCCTCTGCGCTTGTTCAGATCGCCCATGACGTCGCCGACGAACTGTTCGGGCACGGCGATGCGAAGCCGCGAAATGGGTTCCAGCAATACGGGCGAGGCGTTCTTGATTCCCTCTTTGAAGGCGATTTCCGCCGCCGCCTTGAACGCCGCTTCCGAAGAGTCCACGTCGTGGTAGCTTCCGTCGTAGAGCACCGCCTTTACGCGGATCACGGGGTATCCCGCGAGCACGCCGTTGGGCAGGCATTCGATAATACCCTTTTCCACGGCGGGGATATACTGCTTGGGCACCGCGCCGCCGACGACCTCTTCGGCAAATTCGAAGTCTTTCTCGCAGGGCTCGAAGCGCATTTTGCAATGCCCGTACTGTCCGTGACCGCCCGTCTGCTTTTTGTATTTTCCTTCGGCGTTTGCCGTCTTGCGGATCGTCTCCTTATACGCCACTGCGGGGGTGCGGAAGTCCGCTTCCGCGCCGAATTTGGATTTCAGCTTCTTTTTAATGACTTCCAGATGAACTTCGCCCTGTCCGCCCACGAGCGTTTCGCCCGTGCCGGGATTCTTGGTGACCGCAAAGCTCTTGTCCTCTTCGGCAAGGCGGGCGAGACCGCCGAACACCTTGTCTTCCGTTCCGCGCACGGCGGCGTACACCGCCATGTTCAGGACGGGCTTGGGGAAGAGAATGGGGTCGAATTTCACGGGCGCGTCCTCCGCGCAGAGGGTGTCGCCCGTACCGGTGTCCGTCAGCTTGGAGACCGCGCCGATGTCGCCCGCGCCGATCGCGGAAACGGCTTCGAGCTTTTTGCCCTTCACGAGGTACACGGCGTTGATGCGCTCGGTCGTGTTCGTGTTGGGGTTGAGCACCGTCATGCCCGTCTGCAGGGTGCCGCGGCACACGCGCAGATAATTCATCTTTCCCACGAAGGGATCTACCGCCGTCTTGAACACCTGTGCCGCAAGGGGCGCGTTTTCTTCGCACGCGACGCCCACGACGGCGTCTTTTAAAAGATCGGTGGCGGGGAGCTCTTTGCGCTCCGCCGCTTCGGGCATATATTTCACGATTTCGTTCATCAGGTTGATGACGCCCTTATTCTGCAACGCGCTTCCCGCCATGACGGGAATGACGTTGATCGAGAAAATGCCCTTGCGGATTCCGTGAATGGTGTCCTCGCGGGAGAGAAACCCGTCCTCGAAGTATTTTTCGAGCAGTACGTCGTCGTTTTCCGCCGCCGTCTCCATCAGTGAATACTGCATGGTTTCCAGATCGCGCTTGTACTCCTCGGGAACGGGAATTTCTTCGGGACCCACGCCCGTAAAGCGGTACGCCTTTCCCGTCAGCGCGTTCGCGACGCCCGTCATTTTGTTCCCTTCCATCAAAGGGATCTGTATAGGGGCGATCTTGCCGTGATATTTTTCCTGCAACGCCCGCACGGTGCCGTGATAATCGGCGTTGTCTTTGTCCATGCCGTTGATGAATACGATCAGCGGCTTTTTGGCGCGCAGACACTGGGTGATCGCCTTCTCCGCGCCCACGGTGACGTTTCCGCCCGCGCCCGTCACGACGAGCGCGCCGCCGCACGCGCGCATGGCTTCGTTGAACTCGCCTTCGAAGTCGTAAAATCCGGGCACGTCCAACAAATTTAATTTCACGCCGCCCCAGGTCGTGTACGCAATGGAGAGGGAAACGGACATCTTCCGCGCGATTTCCTGTTCGTCGAAATCGGAAACGGTGGTGCCGTTGTCCGTTCTGCCCATGCGCTCGATCGAGCCGCCGTTGAACAGCATGGCTTCCGTAAGCGTCGTTTTGCCCTCGCCGCTGTGTCCGACGATCGCAATGTTTCGAATGTCCTTTGCCGAAATACTCATAATTTTTCTCCCTTAATTTAAAACCGTTTCTTTTATTATACCTGATATTCCGAAAAAATCAAGACTAAATTGAAAAATAGTTGCACGGAATGGAAAAAATTATCTTTCAAAACCCGACGAATTTCGCAGTCCGACGCTTGACAGGGAACAAACGTTCGAAGTATAATAGAAAAGAAGGAGGGGGGTCGTGGCGGAGAGAAAGATTTTGCACAGCGACGCGAACGCGTTTTACGCTTCGGTGGAGTGCGTGCTTCATCCCGAATTGAAGGGCAGGGCGGTTGCGGTGTGCGGATCGGCGGAGGATCGGCACGGCATCGTGCTGGCAAAGTCGGAGCTCGCCAAGCGGACGGGAATCAAGACGGGCATGACGAACCGGCAAGCCAAGGCGCTCTGCCCCGATCTGGTGATCGTGCCGCCGCATCACGATATTTACGCGAAGTTTTCCAAACGGTTACACGAGATTTACGGGCGGTATACCGATTTCGTGGAGCCGTACGGGTTGGACGAGTGCTGGCTGGACGTGACCCGCTGTAACAAACCGTCCCTGCAAATTGCCGAAGAGCTGCGCGAAACCGTCAAACGGGAGATCGGCATCACCGTCAGCGTGGGGGTTTCCTTTAACAAGGTGTTCGCCAAGCTCGGTTCCGATCTGAAAAAGCCGGACGCGGTCACCGAGATCACGCGGGAGAACTTCCGCGAAAAGGTGTGGCGGTTGCCCTGTTCCGATCTGATTTACTGCGGGCGCGCGACGACGGAGAAATTGAAGAGCTTCGGGATTCGCACGATCGGCGAGCTTGCGCATTGCAAGCGGGAATTCCTGGAAAAGCAATTCGGAAAAAACGGCGGCAAGCTGTGGCAGAACGCCAACGGTCTGGACGATACGCCCGTTTCCCGATACGGCGAGGAGGAGCAGGCGAAGCAGGTGGGGCACGGCGTCACCTGCGTGGCGGACCTTTCCGATCTCGAAGAGGCGCGGGCGGTGCTCGTGGCGCTCACGCAGGAGATCGGGCAGAAGCTCCGGCTGTTGAAATTGCAGGCGAACGGCGTGCAGGTCACCGTGCGGGACAACGGGTTGGCGTTTGAATCGTGGCAGGAGAAGCTGGAAACGCCGACGCAGAGCGCGGCGGTTCTGGCGGCGGCGAGTCTGGATATTTTGCGCAAGCGGTATCAGTGGAAACGGAAGATCCGCGCGCTGACGGTGAGCGCGATTCATCTGGAAAGCGTCGAAGCGCCGCGCCAGCTCTCGCTGTTCGGCGAAACGGACGAGAAACAGCGGCGGGTGGAGGAAGCGCTCGATAAGATCAAGGGCAAGTTCGGCGATGGCGCGATCCGACCCGCGGTATTGCTGGGGGAAACCAAGCTTCCCGAACATAAAAACGGCAGGCAGGCTCCGTTGCCGAAAGCGTGAGTCCGCATGCAAAGACCGCCTTGCTTGTGCAAGGCGGTCTTTGCATGTTGCCGTCAGGCGTCCTTTTTGCGGGAGACGGTCGGAGATTTGTACAGGATTCCCGTACGGTAAAACGCCAGAGAGAGGATCGTCGCCGCCGTCCAGCCGATCGGCCACGCGCTCCAGATGCCCGCCGTTCCGAAGGGCGCGGACAAAAGGATCGCGAGCGCTACCCGCAGGGCGAGATCGGTGAACGTCGAGATCATAAACCGGATCATCATTTTCGATCCCCGCAAAACGCCGTCCGCGACGAGCTTTGCGGAAACGATCGGATAAAAAGGGGAGACGATCAGCAGAAACGTCTTGCCCGTTCGGATCGCCGTTTCGGTGGGGTGATTGATAAACACGGAAACCGCGTATCCGCCCGCGAAGCAGTAAACGAGAATAAAGGGAACGCAAATGATCCAGATCATTTTTAATCCCGCGAGAAATCCGCTCTTCACGCGCTCCGGTTTGTCGGCTCCGAGATTTTGCGAGGTGAAATTGGAGATACCGTTCGCGAGGGTGGTGAGCGAAGTGATCACGAGGTTGTTTAGCTTCACCGCCGCGGTATACCCCGCCATCACGCTCGTGCCGAAGGTGTTGATGACTCCCTGAATCACGATATTCCCGACGGAAATAAAGCTCTGCTGTAAAATGCTCGGAATCGCCACGTAGGCGATCTCTTTCAGCAACCGAACGGAAAAGAGCGTTCCTTTTTCCTCGGACGGAATTTTTTTCAGTTTCAGGATCAGCCATAACAGCGCAAGCACGCAGCTGATCCCCTGACAGATGAAAGTCGCCCACGCCACGCCGCAGACGACGTCGGCGAATGCGAAGGCGAATCCGATATCCATGCCGATGTTGGCGACCGAGGAGCAGGCGAGAAAGACGAACGGCGTGCGGGAATCTCCCAACCCCGCAAAGATACCGGACGCGACGTTGTACAGAAACACGAAGGGTAAGCCGAAGAGATAGATCCGCAAATACAACGCCGAGGCGTCGATCACCTCCGCGGGCGTGTTGATCACGCGCAAAAGCGCGTTCGTCGCCAACAGCCCCGCAACCATCAGCACGACGCATAACACGGCGCTTGCGATGAGCGTCGTGAATACGGCGGTTTTCATTTCCCCGTTCTTCTTTGCGCCGAACAACCGCGCCACGATCACCGAACCGCCGATCTGGCAGCCGAACGCAAACGCGATCAGAATCAGCGTGATTTCATAGCTGTTTCCGATAGCCGCAAGCGCGTTTTCGTCTCCGAATTTCCCCGCGACGAAGCTGTCGGCAAGATTGTACAGCTGCTGAAAAATTATGCTTCCGAACAGCGGCAGACAAAACTTCCATAATACGCTCGACGGTTTTCCCACGGTCAGATCTTTCGCCATACCGATTCTTTCCCGATCCCTTGACTTTTTTGCCGTATGCTATTATACTGTTTTACAAACGATATGTAAAATATATATATCATATAATATTTATATCATAGGAATATATTATGGACGTCAGCTTCGAATACTACAAGGTGTTTTATTTCGTCGCGAAATACAGGAGCTTTACGGTCGCCGCGGAAAAGCTTTACGCCAATCAGCCCAACGTTACGAGAACGGTCAAAACGCTCGAAGAGCAACTTGGCTGCACGCTGTTTACCGTTCGAAGAGGAAGGTGGAATTGACGGCGGAGGGCGAAAAGCTGTATCAGCATATCCGGATCGCCTACGAGCATATCCGTCTGGCGGAGCGGGAGATCATGCTCGAAAAAGACATGCAAAGCGGCTCGATCTTTGTCGGAACAAGCGAAACCGCCTTATACGGGCTGTTGTTGCCCGTGCTGAAAAATTTCCGTGCGCAGTACGGAGAAATCAAATTGCGCGTCGGCAACTATACGACCACGCAGGCGCTCGCCGCGTTGAACGACGGCTTCGTCGATTTTGCGATTATCGTAACGCCGTTCGACAGGACGGAAAAGCTGGACGTAACGGAGCTGAAATCCTTCCGCGAAATCGCCGTTTGCGGCAACGCTTTTTCCGCGCTTTGCGACCGCAAAGTTTCGTTGAAGGAGCTCGTTTCCTATCCGATCGTGGGATTCGGACACACGAAAACATACGACTATTATGCCGAGCAGTTTTCCAAGTACGGCTTGGCGTTTTCTCCCGATATCGAGGTGGCGACAATGGATCAGATCGTGCCCATGATCGAGAACAATCTCGGCGTCGGGTTTGTGCCGGAATTCTTTTTGGAGGGGAAGAAGAACGTCCGCAAAATCGATTTGATCGAGCAGATTCCGAACCGCACGATCTGTCTTGTCAAACGGACGGACAGACCGTTGAGCTTCGCGGCAAGCAGACTGGAACAAGAATTGATTTCCTCGGTTTTGCAATGACGGCGATTCTGAAACGAATGAAAAAATAACGGTCTTAACGTAAGTCGTTAAGACCGTTATTGGTGTGTCCGCCGGGGCTCGAACCCGGACCGGGAGCGTCGGAGGCTCTAATGGTATCCAATTCCACCACGGGCACAAAAGATTCTGTTGTTATTCTCGCCCCTTTCGGGGCTGCTTCGGTTCCCATTATAGCACATTCCGAATAAAAATGCTTTATATTTTCGGTCGATTATGGTAAAATAAAGAAAAATTTTTCAAAGCGGAGAAGAAAAATGGCACAGACGGTCGTCGTGGGCATGAGCGGGGGCGTAGACAGTTCGGTCGCCGCGCTTCTGTTAAAGGAGCAGGGTTACCGCGTCGTCGGACTTTTTATGAAGAATTGGGAGGAGTCGGACGAGAACGGCGCGTGTACGGCGGAAGAGGATTTTGCCGACGTGCGGCGGGTTTGCGGTCTGCTCGATATTCCGTATTATACCGTCAATTTCGCCAAAGAATATATGGATCGGGTGTTCTCGTACTTTCTTGCGGAGTACGCGGCGGGCAGAACTCCGAATCCCGACGTGCTCTGCAACCGCGAAATCAAGTTCGGACCCTTTAAGGAATACGCGAAGAAGCTGGGCGCCGATCTGATCGCCACGGGGCATTATTGCGGAATTTCCCACGAGGGCGGCGTTCACCGTCTGTTGAAGGCGAAGGACGCGGGCAAGGATCAGACTTACTTTTTGAACCAGCTTTCGCAGGATCAGTTAAGCGGCGTGCTCTTCCCGCTTGCGGGGCTCGATAAAAGCGAAGTGCGCGCGATCGCCGAACGGAACGGGCTTGCCACGGCGAAGAAGAAGGATTCTACGGGAATCTGCTTTATCGGCGAGCGCAATTTCCGTAAATTTTTACAGACCTATCTTCCCGCCAAGCGGGGTAAAATTTTATCGCTTGCGGGCGAAGAGGTGGGCGAACACGTCGGGCTCATGTACTATACGCTCGGTCAGCGGCGCGGACTCGATCTGGGCGGCAAAAAGGGCGAAGAGGGCAGATGGTTCGTCGTGAAAAAGGATCTGGAGCACAACGTGCTCTACGTTTCGCACGGCGACGAAAGCCCGCTGTATTCGAACGCTTGCACGGTAGAGGGCATGAACTTTATTCCCTTCCCGCCCGATCGGAAGGAATTCGTCTGCAAGGCGAAATTCCGTTATCGGCAGGGCGAACAGGGCGTGCGGGTAAAGAGGACGGGAAAGACTTCTTTGGAGATCGTTTTCGACGAGCCGCAACGCGCCGTGACCGAAGGTCAGTACGCGGTGCTCTACGACGACGTGCAATGTCTGGGCGGCGGCGTGATTACGAGCGCCCGTATTTAAAAAGTAAATCCGTTGACAAACGCTGAAAAATCATGTAAGATACTTGTATCGGGAGGGGAACGTATGATCACGAACGAAACGAAAATCGATCTTGAATTCAACACCCGCGTAAGTATGCGGCTTGCGGGGAAGCTCCGTTTGTTGCTGTTCGGGTGCGCGGCGGTTATTCTGATTTGCGGCGGAGTCGTGCTCGGACTCGAAATTCCCCGCGGGAAGGAAGCGGACTACTTTTTCGCGATTCTTTTGCTTTCGCTCGGCGTGTTTTTCGCGATCCTCGGGGCGGTGTATCAACCGTTCATGCGGCTTGCGCTGAAAAAGAGTATGCAGGGCAAGGAATCCGTTCAGCGTTACGCCTTTGCGGAGGACGGCTACGAGCAGGTCGCCGTGTTGAACGACGGCACCGAAAGCCGCACGCAGGGCAATTATGCGGCGTTTACCGAATGCAGAGAATTTTCCGATATGTGGCTGTTGTTTCTGAACAAGAGCACGATTTTCGCCGTGAGCAAGAGCGGCATGAAAGAGGGCTCCGCCGAGGAGCTGACCGCGCTCTTTATGCGCGTGTTTGCGCACCGCTATAAGACGTGTTTTCAAAGGAAATAAGTTTCAAAATAATGATACGCCCCCGATGCGAATTGCGTCGGGGGCGTTAATTTTACGGATTGCTTTTTATGTTACGCGTGGTTCCGTAAGCGGGAGACCGCCGTTTGCGCAATCGCACGACCGAGGTTGAGCGCGCCGAACACGACGCAGGCGATGGGCGAGGAGAAGCTCCACGAAGCGCCGCCGAACACGTCTTCGGAAGAACTGCTGATTTCATTCAGAAATCCTGCGAGCATATTTTTCGAAAGAATGCTCAATACGAGGAAGGCGATCGCGAGAGCGAACGCGGCGATCGAAAGCGCAAGCTGCGCGCCCTGTTTTCCGTCTGCGAGTTTGCGCATACCGGTGAGCAGGATCACGCCCGCGATCGTCAGCAGAGCGCATTGCGCCGCCTGCCCGAGGATCATGACGACGAGTTCGGATACCGCTTCCGTTTCAAGCTGGTAGCCCGTTACGATTTGCATCAAAATCGTAAAGGTCGCCGTAACAGAAATTTTCGTCGAATCTTCGACTGCGGAGACGGTCACCGCGCCGCCCGCGGCGATCCCGAGCAGAATTCCGCCGAGTACGACGGCGATCGCCGCGAAAATCGCTTGCGCGAGCCGTTCTTTTTGTAACAGTTCTCTTCCGCAGGCGGCAAGTCTGCATACGAGCGCGGCGCCAAGACAGAGCACGCTTAACACGATGCCCGAGGTCGTCGCCCCGTTTACGCTCATGCTTCCTGTTACAGAGGGGGAGAAGGCGTATTCGAGCCTTACCGTCACGGAGAAGTAATACAAGAGCTTGATCAGGTTTGCGCCGAGCAGGAAGCAGACGACCGCCACGACGGCGAATCCGAAATAATCTTTGTCCGACTTGCCCGCCGTCTTTTTGCCGAAGCGCACCGCGGCAAGCACGGAGAACGTGATTACGGTAACGAGGGTAGCGCAGGAAAACAGCGTGCCGAGCGCGAGGGGCAGATATTGCGCCACCATCAGCGAACCGCTGTAAGCGTCCATCGATTCGAGCATTGCGGCGGTATCGGCGTAGCCTTTGCCGAAGAAGTACCATAAATTCGCGCCTTCTACCGTAAGGGAGATCGATTCGCCCGAGATATTGCCGAGAGAACCCACATCGGCTGTGACGCCGATAAAAAAGGTAAACAGCAACGCGCAGAACACGGCGACCATGGCGCAGATTCCCGCGGCGAGCTCTACGTATTTCTTCGATTCGCGCGGAGCGGCGTAGCTGCGGGGCTTGGCGCGGTTCGTCGGTTCGGCGGCTCCCGCTTTCAGACGCGCGCCGCAGGCGGGGCAAAAGGAGCCCTCGGTAATCGTGCCGCAGTTCGGGCAGGTGATCTTACCGTCGAGCCGGATTCCGCAGGCGTTGCAGAATACCGCGTCGTCGGCGTTCATGCTCCCGCAGTTGGGGCACGCGCGCTTTCCGTCGATTCGCTTTCCGCATTGCTTACAAAAGCTTGCGTCGTCCGGATTTTCCGTATCGCAAAATTTACAAAGCATATTTTTTCACCTCTCTGTTTCAAGTATATCACGGAGAACTGCGTTTTGCAAGTCCTGAAAAAAATTTTTTGTGACGGGTATAAAAATCCAATCACAGGTCAATAACAGTTGCGAACGAAAGGGAGGTGCAAGATGAAGAAAGCGGCGGTAATCGCGTTGCTGATTGCGGCGATCGCGGGGATCTGTTTGTTGTTTGCGGGAAACGGAGAAAAGGAGACGGGAGAGAACGCTTCCTATCTGCGGGTGCATATCCGCGCGAATTCCAATTCCGAATGCGATCAGGCGGTTAAGTACCGCGTGCGGGATAAGGTCGTGGAATTTTTGACGCCCACCGTTGCGGGCTGCGGGACGAAGGAGGAAGCGCTTGCAAAGATCGGCGGAAAGCTTTCCGAAATCGCGGCGACGGCGGACAAGGAACTGCGCGCGAACGGATATACGTACGGCGCGCGGGCGAGTCTGCGGCAGGAAAAATTTCCCACCCGCGTTTACGACGGCGTCACGCTCGAAGCGGGCGTGTACGACGCGCTGATTCTGGAGCTCGGCACGGGCGAGGGCGATAACTGGTGGTGCGTGGTATATCCGCCCCTCTGCTTCACGGGCGGAAACGCCAACGTGATTTATCAGAGTAAAATCGCGGAGATTATCCGTAAATTTTACAAAAAATAACGGAAAGATGCGAAAAGCGCCCGCTCGGGGTTCCGAGCGGGCGCTTTTCGTTAAAATTCCGTCACGCCGAGCAGATAATCGCAGCTCACGCCGAAGTACTTTGCAAGGCGGACGAGCGTTTCCAGATTCGGTTCGCCCGCGCCCGTTTCATAACGCGCGTACGATTGTTGTCGGATATTCAGGTATTCGGCAAGTTGCTGTTGCGTGACGCCCGCCGCCATTCGCAATTCCCGCAATCTTGCGGAAAAAAGTTTCATCATGATATTGACATTTTACAGCAATTTGTTGTATAATATGCTATATACAGCATTTTGCTGTTAAAACAGGGAAAAAAAGAGCTGTGGATATACGACAGATCGAAAAGCTCCCGCGCAATCCGCGCGGGAGCTTTTCGTTACGCTTTCTTATAAATTCTTTTTGTAATCGGTTCCCCAATCGAACATCGCGTCGAGCACGGGCTTTAACGTTTTTCCGAGCGGCGACAGAGAATATTCCACGCGCGGCGGAACCTCGGCAAACACTTCCCGTTCGATAATGCCGTCGTTTTCCAGCGCGCGCAAGTCGTCGGTCAGAACCTTTTTGCTGATACCCGGAATGGATTTGATAAAATCGCCGAACCTCTGCGTTCCGTTGTAAATCAGGTTGCGCAGAATCAGCAATTTCCACTTGTTGCCGATCAGTTGTACGGTGGTCGCCACGGGGCATTCGGGCAGTTCTTCTTTCGTCAGCATAATCGATACGCTCCTTTTTTTCGTATTATACCACGCTTGCGGCAGAATGTCAATGGTTCAAAAAAGAAACTTAGTTACAAATCTATTATCCGGTAATAGAAAAGTAACGTTCTTGCAATCCGTCTTTTTCTTTGTTATACTTCGGGCGTAACCGGAAAGGTTGCGAAAATAAATTAAATTTTTCGGAGGATATTATTATGAACAATTTTACAAAGACGAGCATTGCGGAAGAGGCGCGGGTCGAACTGCACGATCGGCTTGCGCTCACGGGAGCGGAGATCAGCGTGAATGCGTTGCCTGCGGGCGCGAGCGTTCCGTTCGTTCACGCGCATAAGCAGAACGAAGAAATTTACGGGATTTTAGGCGGCGAGGGCGTTGCCGTGATCGACGGCGAACGGGTGAGCTTAAAGGCGGGCGATTGGTTGAAGATCGCGCCCGCGGCGAAACGGCAATTCTTTGCTTCCGATCGCGCCGAGTTGCGCTATCTCTGCATTCAGGTAAAAGAGAATTCATTGGAAGGATTCACGATGACCGACGCCGTCGTATATTGATCCGACGGAACAAAACGCGCAATCGGCAACCCGATTGCGCGTTTTATCATCAAACGCACAGGAGTACGGATATGAATTTTACGCAAAATTACGCGGAGGAAATCAAACGGCTCAAAACGGCGCTGGATCACGCGGACGCCGTTCTGATCGGCGCGGGCGCGGGGCTTTCCGCTTCCGCAGGTTACGCTTACGGCGGGGAAAGGTTCTTGCGGTACTTTTCCGATTTTCACGAAAAATACGGGATCGGCGATATGTATTCGGGCGGCTTTTATCCGTTTCCGTCGTTGGAAGCGTATTGGGCGTGGTGGTCGCGGCAAATTTATTATAACCGTTATACGGAACCGCCGAAGCCCGTCTACGATTCCCTTTACGCGCTCGTAAAAGATAAGGACTATTTCGTCGTCACGACGAACGTGGATCACTGTTTTCAAAGAGCGGGGTTCGACAAAAGCCGTCTGTTCTATACGCAGGGCGATTACGGCTTGTTCCAATGCTCCGTGCCCTGTCACGAAAAAACTTACGACAACGAAGCGTTGATCCGCCGCATGGTTGCGGAGCAAAAGGACATGAAAATCCCATCGGAGCTGATCCCTGTTTGCCCCGTGTGCGGCAAGCCCGTGACGGTGAACCTGCGTTGCGACGACAAGTTCGTGCAGGACGAAGGCTGGAATCGGGCGTGCGAACGGTACGAAGCGTTTTTACGGGCGCACCGAACGGGGCGGGTTCTGTATTTGGAACTCGGCGTCGGGGGCAACACGCCCGCCGTGATCAAGTATCCGTTCTGGCGGTTCGCCGCGAAAAATCCGAAGGCGGTCTACGCGTGCGTCAATTACGGCGAAGCGTTCTGTCCGCCGCAGATCGAAAAGCAATCGGTCTGCATTGACGCCGATATCGGCGGGGTAATCGAAGCCGCGATGCGATAATTTTCTTTTTCTCCCGCATAATATTTTTTCCGTTGCGCACATTACGCATAGGAGGAAATTATGAAGAAGTTTTTGGCAATCGGTGCGTTGAGCGTTGCGGTCGCGGCTTCCGTGGCGGCAGGCGTCGCGGTAACGGGCGCGGCGCATACGCAGGACGTAACCGATACGGCGCTGGAACTCGTCGTAGACGCCGCCGTTCTCCGTCAGGGAAGTTCGGGCGGCGAAGTGAAGGAAGTTCAGCGCAGATTGAAACAATGGGGTTACTATTCGGGCGCGGTAGACGGAATCTTCGGCTCGGGCACCAAAAAGGCGGTGATCGCTTTCCAGAAAAAGAACGGGTTGACGGCGGACGGCGTCGTGGGCAAAGCGACTTACGCGGCGCTCGGCATGAACGATTCGTATAATGCGCTCGATAAGGGAAACAGCGGAAACAAAACGCCGAACGGGTCGTCGAATACGGGGAGTTCCAATTATACCTCGTCCGATCTGTACCTGATGGCAAAGACGATTTACGCCGAAGGCAGAGGGGAGAGCTACACGGGTCAAGTGGCGATCGGCGCGGTCATCATGAACCGCGTGCGCAGTTCGTCTTTCCCGAACACGATCGCGGGCGTCGTCTATCAGAAGGGCGCGTTCACCGCGGTGGCGGACGGGCAGATCAATCTCGAACCCAATCAGACCGCGTACGACGCGGCGCGCGACGCCATGAACGGCTGGGATCCCACTTACGGGTGTCTGTACTATTACAACCCCGCCGTTGCGACGAGCGCCTGGATATTCAACCGTCAGACGGTGACGGTAATCGGCAAGCACGTGTTTGCCATTTAAGGAGGAGATATGGAAAAGAAAATCGGTAAAAACGTATCGAGCGGCGCGGAAAAGGTAGAACGTACGGCGAAGAAGAACGAGCTCGCGGCGGAAGCGTCCGGCACGGCGAAGCCCGCCAAGAAAACGACCGCCGCGAAAAAGACCGCCGCCAAGAAAACGACGGCGAAGAAATCCGAAAAGCCCGTCCGCAAGACGGAGAGCAAGGCGGATCAGCGCGTGCGGAAAGCGGAGAAGAAGGAAAAAGCCGCCGCGGAAAAACGGCTCGAAGCGGCGAAAGCCAAGGCGGAAAAGAAGGAAAAGAAGCTGTTGAAGCGCGCGGAGCTCAAACAAGCCAAGCTCGAAAAGAAGGCGCGTTTGCAGGAGAAGAAGCTCGCGAAGAAGGAAATGCTCGCGAAAAAGCGCGCGGAGCGCAAGCAGAGCAAGCTCGACAAAAAGGCGGCGATCAAGGAAAAGAAGATCGAACGCCGCGCGGAAAAGAACGCCCGCCGCGAAATGCTGAAAAACGAAAGCAAAGCGGAAAAGCGGAAGCGGCTCGAACGCGAAAAGAAGGAGCGGATCGCGCTCAAACGCCAGAAGCGGGATTCCCGCGACAAGGCGCGCGAGAATAAGATGAAGGCGCGCGAAGCGGCGCGGGCGCGCAAGGCGGAGGACAAGAAGGACAAGCGCGCCAACAAGACGGAGCGCAGAAAGCACGCGCCGGGCTTCGGCGGCTGGCTTGCGGCGGTGATCTCGCTGGGCGTTGCCTGCCTCGCGCTCGCCACCGTGGTTACGGCGGGCGGGTTCCGCATGAACGACATGAACATGACGGCGGAGAACGGTTACCGTTCCACCCTCTATGAAATGGTTTCCGTTTCGGAGGATCTCGACAACAATCTCGCCAAGCTGCGGGTATCTTCGGGCAAGAACGAACAGCGCAAGCTGCTCACCGAAATTCTCGTGGACAGCGCTCTTCTGGAAAGCGCGCTCGAGCGCATTCCCGTAGACGCGGCGACGGGCACGGATATCTCCGCGTTCGTGAACAAGACGGGCAGCTACGCGCGCACTTTGCTTGCGAAGATCGCCGCGGGCAATCAGCTGACCGAAACGGAGAAGAACACGATTTCCTATCTGTATCAGGTGAACGGCAAGCTGTATAACGAACTCAACGACCTTGCCGTGAACATGACGGCGGCTCAGTTCCGTCAGTTCTTAAAGGGCGCCGAAGGCAGCGTTTCGCAGAAGTTCGGCGAAATGGGTCAGACGACCAAGGAAGAGCCGGAGGACATCGTGGACGCGCCCTTCTCGGGCGAGGGCAACGTGGGCGAAAACAAGCTCGCGAAGCTTCCGGAAGTGACGGCGGCGAAAGCGGAAGAGCTTGTGCGCGGATATCTGAACGGGTATCATATCAAGGACGTAACCTACACGGGCGAAACCGCGGCGAAGGATATCGCTTGCTACAACTTCGTGCTCACCGATGAAAACGGCGTGGAAATTTACGCGCAGATCACCAAGAACGGCGGCAAGCTCGCGTTCTTCGACACCTACGAGGTCTGCACCGAAAAGAACTTCGAGCTTCAGACCTGCGACAAGCTTGCGCGCGAATTTCTGGAAAGCATCGGCGTCAAGCACGTGGAAGCGGTCTGGCTCTCCGACGCGGGCATGGTTGCGGACATCACGTACGTGAGCAACCGCGGCGGCGTGCGCTCCTATCCCGAAATGATTCGGGTGCGCGTCTGCGAATCGAAGGGCAGAGTCGTCGGGATCGAAGCGAGAGGGTATCTGCTCAACCGCGGCAGCGGCGCGCAGGCAGAGCCCGCCATGAGCGAAGCGGAAGCCCGCAAATTGGTGACCGCTTACGTGGAAACGGAGAAGGGGAACCTTGCGGTCATTCCCGTGGACGGCAACGAAGTGCTCTGCTACGAGTTCTTCTGCAAGTTCGACAACGAGCAGTATATGATCTATCTCGACGCGAACTCGGGCGAGGAAGTGCAGGTGTTCCGCGTACGCAACAGCGCGAGAGGAAGCTATTTGAGATAAGCTTGTAATATAAAACGACCGCCCCGCGGGGCGGTCGTTTTCATTGTGCTTATAAAGCCGAGCAAAAAACTGCTCGGCTTTATAATGAGAAAAAATATGGGTTTGGTATAGGCGATTTTCAGGTCCGGATCTCCTTCGGACAATCTCATTATAAGTCATCTATTTCGGATTGTCAAGTGAATTTTATAAAATTTCACCATGTGTGAAATTTTATAAAACGCCTGAAACTTCTTGCAAAATTTACAAAAACAAGCTACAATATACGGGTAAATTGTTCAGTACTGTAAGGAAAGGAAGCGTTCATGTTTCACGTCGTATTAGTCGAACCGGAGATCCCGCAGAATACGGGGAATATCGCCCGCACCTGCGCGGCGACGGGCTGCGAGCTACATCTCGTCCGTCCGCTCGGGTTCGAAATTTCGGATAAACAGTTAAAGCGCGCGGGGCTCGACTATTGGCATCTCGTCAAGGTGACCGTGCACGATTCGCTCGGAGAAATTTTCGAGAAATTTCCCGAAGCGCGATTTTTCTTTTTCACGACGAAGGCGCGCAAGACGTGCGCCGAAGCGGAGTACCGCGCGGGGGATTTTCTCGTGTTCGGCAAGGAGACCCGCGGACTTCCAGAAGAGCTCCTGATCCGCCACCCCGACGAATGCGTGCGCATTCCCATGATCGCGGAGAGCCGTTCGCTCAATCTCTCCAATTCCGCCGCGATCGCGGTGTACGAGGGGTTGCGCCAGAACGGGTTCCGAGGACTGTGCGGCGAGGGCGAACTGCACCGTCTGAAATGGGAATGAACGCGCGGAAGAAACGGATTATAACCGCCGTCGCCGCCGTTCTCTTCTGCGTGATCTGGGCGGCGCTTTTGCTGATTCCCGTCGGAACCGCCGCGGGCGCGGGAGCGGAATTTTACGATTGCGCATGGGCGGACGGCACGGTCACGCGGGAGGACTACGGGCAAGCGTACGCGGCGCTTGCGGACGGCTCGTCCGCGGAAGGAATCCGTCTGTTCCGCGGGGGCATGTCCGGAACGGTCGCGACCTCCGATTCCTTCCGTTCGGCGTATCACGCTCTGGATACGGGCGGGTTGAACGCGGTTCTCTCGGTTGCAACCTCGGACATGGTGCGGTTGGAGCGCGCCGCGCTGTGGCGGGCGTTCCGTCACAGGCTCTGGTATTCGGGGGAGCTGTTCCGCTATACGGGCGAGGGCGTGGAACGCGTAAAAACCGCGCGCGGCGAGGAGCTGGTTCTGCTTTCGGGCGGCGTTACCTCGGACATGCTGTCCTCGTGCGGGGTAAAACGGTTGTCGGTCCGCGCCGAAGGGGAGCTGACCTATCGCGCGCTCGTGGGTACGGAGATCGAAGAGGCGGAGGCACGTCCGCCCTACGAGGTGTCGGACGGGGCGTTATACGCGGACACGGTAGGGGGAAAGCGGCTGATCGCGGGGATTCCGAAGGCGAAGTCCGTGGTCGTACGCGGCAACGATTTCGCCGACCGCGGCGCGCTGTTGCCGTGCGTCGGACTCGAGGAGCTGACGCTGTCTTTCGTCGGGAGCGCCGCGAACGCCGCGGGGAGCGGGTACAGCGGAATGCTCGCCTGGTTGTTTTCGGACGGGAGCAAGTACTATGTGCCCGAAACTTTAAAGCGCGTAAAGGTGACGGGCGGGGAGATTCCGGAAGAGGCGTTCTACCGTTGCGGGGGAATCGAAGAGATCGATCTGTGCGGTTTGGACGCGGATAAAATTTCGTCCTCCGCATTCTCCGTCTGCGCGGGATTGCAAAGACTGCACGCGCCGATTTCGGCGGACTTGGGAGAGGGCTTTTCCCTTCGTATTCTCGCGTGCGGTTGTCGGTACTATGAAAAAATTCAGGGAGGCAAAGATTGAAAAAGCTGTTCAGCCGGTTCACGTTCGTCGCGCTTACCATCATTCTGATGTTCCTGTTTATGGTTTCGCTCTTCGTCGGCGTGTTTTATTTCATTGATTACGTCATCATCTATTTCTTTCCGAAGACGGAGCTTGCGATCCGAATCGCCGTTGCGGTGACGGACTGGCTGGTGCTCGTGTGTACCGTTTTACACGCCGCCAACCGCGATATGATTCCCGAAACGAAGGTGCCCTGGATTACCTTCATTATTTCGCTGAACGTGATCGGCGTAGCGTTGTATATCGTGTTCTCCTCCAACCGTCCTTCCAAGCGGGGGCGCAAACGTTACCGCGCGTTGTACGAGAGCTCGTCGTGCCATTCGGCGCGCGTCTATTCGAAGGAGGAGACGGAAGAGGCGCTGGGCAGATGGGCGGGCGTGAGCGAAGCGTTGCAGGCGGCGAACCCCGCCGCTACGATGTACGGCGGCACGAAAACGGAATACTTCTCCTCGGGCGAGGACTACGCGCAATCGCTGATCCGCGATCTGGAGAACGCGGAAAAGTTCATCTTCCTCGAATTTTTCATTATTGCGAAGGGAAAGCTCTGGAGCGAGATTTTAGAGGTGTTGAAGCGCAAGGCGCAGGCGGGCGTAGACGTGCGCGTGATGTACGACGATATCGGCAACATGGGCAAGGTGCATTTCCGCTACCATAAAACGTTGCGCAAGTTCGGCATTCATTGCGTGAAGTTCAATCCGTTCGTGCCCGTCGTGACGAACGTGCACAACAACCGCGACCACCGCAAGATCGTGGTGATCGACGGAAGGATCGGCTATACGGGCGGGATCAATCTTGCCGACGAATACGTGAATCTGAAGCATCCGTTCGGGCATTGGAAGGACACCGCGGTGCGGCTGGAAGGCGAAGGGGTCAAGGGGCTCACCCTGATGTTTTTGCGCCTTTATAATTTGCAGAACAAAACGAACGAGGATTTCGCGGCGTTCCTGCCCGAACGCTTCGAGCGGTTCGAGGGCGAGGGCTTCGTGCAACCGTACGGCGACGGTCCGCGTCCGCTCTACGAAAAGCAGGTCGGCGAGGACGTCTATATCAATATTTTAAACACGGCGAGAAAATCCGTCTGGATTATGACGCCTTATCTGATTATCGATTACCGCATGCGCGAGGCGCTCGTGCTCGCCGCGGCGAGGGGCGTGGACGTGCGCCTCGTGACGCCGCACGTGCCCGATAAGAAAATTCCCTTCGCGCTCACCCGTTCGAACTACATGGCGCTCATCAAGGGCGGGGTGAAGATCTACGAATACACGCCGGGGTTCGTGCACGCAAAGGCGTTTCTTGCCGACGGCACGGTGGGCGTGGTCGGTACGATCAATCTCGATTACCGCTCCTTGCTCTTCCATTTCGAGGACGCCGTGTTCATGTACGGAACCAAAGCGGTCGAGCAGTTGCAGGCGGACTTCGAGGACACCTTCTCAAAGAGCGCCCTGCAAACGGAAGAGGACGCGAAGAAGAGCGTGGTGTGGCGAGGGATCTGCGAAGTGGCGAAGCTGTTCGCGCCGTTGTTTTAAAAGCTCGCCGCGTTTCTGTCGGTTTCACGGCGCGGGTTCATGCGGGAGGAAGCTATGATTCATTCATTGAGCGGCGGGGTCATCGCCGAAAACGAAATTTATACTTTTGCAAAGGTCGATATCGCGGGCACGCCCCGCTGGTATCTCTCGCCGACCTCTAAAATCAAGGCGGGGGATCGGGTGGAGGCGCCCCTGAACGGCAAATTCGTTACGGGCGTCGTTCTGCGCACGGAGGACTGTTCCCGCCAGACTGCGCCCGTGCCTATGAACCGCGTGCAGAGAATCGGGAAAATTTTATCCGAATCCTGAAATCCGCGGGAAATCGTTTGACTATTGTCTGTATATTCTATATAATGCGTTGAAAAGACGTCGAGTGCGCGCGATCGACCGTGTCGGGCGTCTTTTTTTATACGTGAGGAGCGCATGAAACGCAAACGGATCGGGCTTGCCGAACATTTTAACTTTCGAAAAATCATTCTGTTTACTTTGCCGTCCGTCGTGATGGCGGTTTTCACTTCGATCTATTCGATCGTGGACGGCGTGTTCGTGTCCAAAATGGTGGGCGATACCGCGTTCGCGGGATTAAATCTCATCTGGCCCGTGATCATGATCCTCGGCGCGATCGGGCTCATGTTCGGCTCGGGCGGAAGCGCGCTGATCGCAAAGACGCTCGGCGAGGGAGACAGGGAGAAGGCGCTCGGGTGTTTTTCCTTTCTCGTCATCGCAATCGCGGTTGCGGGCGTTGTGTTCGGCGGGATCGGGCTGGCGGTGGTGCGCCCCGTCGCCGCGCTGTTGGGAAAGGACGCTTCGCCCGAAACGGTGCGGTTCGCCGTCCTGTATGGGATGATCCTGCTTGCAGGCTTGCCCTTTTTGATGTTGCAGTTTGCCTTTCAGAGCTTTCTCGTCACGGCGGAAAAGGCGACGCTGGGGTTCGCGGTCACCGTGGCGGCGGGGCTTACGAACGTCGCGCTCGACGCGCTGTTTATCGCGGGCTTCGGTTGGGGGCTTGCGGGCGCCGCGGCGGCTACGGTCGTCGGGCAGGCGGTGGGCGCGGTCGTTCCGGTCGTCTATTTCGCGTGCAGAAATTCGAGCCTGCTGCGCTTTTCGAAGCCTCGTTTCGAAGTAAAATCCTTCTTCCGCGCCTGTGCAAACGGCTCTTCGGAATTGCTTTCGAATATTTCCTTTTCGCTTGTCAGCATACTGTACAATACCCAGCTGTTGCGGCTCGCGGGGGACAACGGCGTGATTGCTTACGGCATTATCATGTACATGAGCACGATTTTCTTCAATATCTATTTCGGGTTCTCCATGGGAATCGCGCCCGTGGTCGGGTATCACTTCGGCGCGCAAAACACCGACGAATTGAAGAACCTGCGCAAGCGGTGTCTGGTTATAATCGCCGTGCTCGGTCTGGCGCTGACGGGAATTTCCGAAGCGCTCGCCGTTCCGTTCGCGAAGATCTTCGCCACGAGCGAGGAGGTGTACCTGCTCACCCGAAACGGAATTTATCTGTATTCGCTCGCCTATCTGCTGATGGGGGTCAGCGTGTTCGGGTCGGCGTTCTTTACCGCGCTGAACAACGGGTTGGTTTCCGCGTCGATCTCCTTTATCCGCTCGCTGATCTTTCAATGCGGAACCATTTTGCTCATGCCGGTCTGGTGGGGATTGGCGGGCGTATGGCTTGCCGCGGTCGCCGCCGACGTGCTCGCCTGCGCGGTCACCGTGTCGTTTTTCCTGCTCATGCGGAAAAAATATCGGTATTAAAACCGCAAAAAATTTTTTTCGGGAATCGGATTTTTTCCCGCAAAAAGGTTGACGAAATTTTTTCGGTTGTGTATACTGTTAATAGTCATAGGGGAGTAGTCGGCTTCTTTTGCAAAGGAGCGGTAACGTCCACATCTTGCGGGAATCCGCGGGTGTTATCTGAAACGACAAGACTTATGCGCAATTTTTGCGCGTAAGTCTTTTTTTTGATCGTTTGAGTATCCGCTTCGGAAAACGTAGCAAAGCACAGGAGGGGAAACCGTTGTCTGCTTTCGAAATTATTCTGATCGGGATCGCGCTTTCTATGGACGCGTTCGCCGTGGGGATTACCGACGGGATCGAGGAACCCGATATGCGCGTTGGGAAATGGTTTGCCATCGCGTGCGCGTTTGCGGTTTTCCAGTTCGGAATGCCGCTCGCGGGTTATTATTGCGGCGCGGCGTTCGCTTCCGTCGTCGCGAAAATCGCGCCCTGGCTGTCGTTTGCGATTCTCGGCGTGCTCGGCGGAAAGTCGGTCGTCGGTTATTTTGCGGAAGCCCTCCGCGCGGGAAAGGAGGAACGGTTAAAGCCCTTCCTTTCCGCTCGGAAGCGTTGCGGGCTCACCGCGGGGAAGCTGCTCGTGCAGGCGGTCGCGACGAGTCTCGACGCGCTCGCCGTGGGCGTGAGCCTGCTTGCAGCGGAAACGAGCGTGGGATTGCCCTTTCCCGTCGCGCTCTGCGCCTTTGTGATCGGCACCGTTACCTTCTGCCTGTCGGCTGCCGCGGTCAAGATCGGCAGGCGCGCGGGAGGTCGTTTTTCGGACGGAGCGGAGCTCATGGGCGGCGCGGTGCTGATGCTCGTCGGGCTGAAAATTCTGCTCGAAGGCGTTACATAAATCCGAAAGCGGCGAAAGGGGAAAACCGGAAACGGGCGCGCTTTGCTTGACATTTTTTTCCATTCGTCTTACAATAGGATAACTTTCATGGTGTTTGTTAGAAAGGGAGTAGTCATTTCGCCGTGGCAACATACCCCGTTCCGCAGGACTTGCGGAACGTGTCTACGGCGGTTCGTATGAACGACGAGACTTTCGGCAAAAATATATTTTTGCAATAGGAGTTTTTGGGTATGGAGCTGTTTTGGAACATTGTGCTGCTGATCGTCGGATTCGCGCTTCTGATTAAGGGCGCGGATTGGTTCGTGGACGGAAGCGCGGGGATCGCGGGGAAGTGTAAGATTCCGCCGCTGATTATCGGACTTACGGTGGTGGCGTTCGGTACGAGCGCGCCCGAGCTGTGCGTGTCCGTCGCTTCCGCCATTCAGAAGTCCACCGATATCGCGATCGGGAACGTGGTGGGGAGCAACATCGCGAATGTGCTGTTGATCCTCGGCGTGTCCGCGCTCATTCACAATCTTCCCGTAACGAAGAATTCTCTCGCGCTCGATCTGCCCGTGCTGGTCTTGTCCAGCGCGCTTCTGATCGGACTCGGCGTCTGGGGGCGCGCGCTCGAATGGTGGGACGGGCTGATCCTGCTTTTAGTGTTTATTGCGTACATGGCGGTGTTGCTCGTGAAAGCGCGGCGGGTCTTGAAAATGCAAAACGCGGCACCCGTGTCCGAGGCGGAGCCCGACAAAGTCGCGGAACGCCGCGAGCAGGGCAAGATTGCGCGCTGGTTTACGCTGATGCGTCGCAAAACCTGGTTTTTGGTGCTTTTGACGCTCGTAGGCTTGGGCATGGTGGTGGGCGGCGGCACGTTGCTCGTGGACGGAGCAAAATTCATCGCGAAATATTTCGGCGCGTCCGAACGGATCATCGCACTCACCGTCGTTGCGATCGGAACCTCCCTTCCCGAGCTCGTCACCTCGGTCGTGGCGGCGAAGAAGGGCGAGACGGATATCGCCGTGGGGAATATCATCGGGAGCAATATTTTTAACATTCTGTTGATCGGCGGCGTCTCGGCGCTCATATACCCGTTGCCCTTCGTGCCCGATAAAAACTTGGTGGACGCGTTGGTGGCGCTCGGCGCAACTTTGCTGTTGTACGCGCTTGCGCTCTTCAAGAAACACGAGATCGGCAAGATCGGCGGCGCGTTGATGCTCGCCTGTTTTGCGGGGTATTACGTGTATTTGTTCGTCGCGTAGGTTCGCGAATTTTTCGTCGCCGAAAAATTCTGCGGACTTATCGTCGTTTCGGTTTGATAAAAGGAGTTTATGCGGCATTTATTTTCCTGTTTGAAAACTTATAAAAAAGAGTCGATTCTCGCGCCGCTGTTCAAGCTTCTCGAAGCGGGCATGGAACTCGTCGTTCCGCTCGTGGTCGCGGCGATCGTAAACCGCGGCATCAACGGCGCAGAGGGCGCGGACAAACGGTTCGTGCTGATCGGGTGTCTGATCCTCGTCGGCTTCGGCGTCGTCGGGCTGGCGTTCTCGCTGACGGCGCAGTTTTTCGCCGCCCGCGCGGCGGTGGGCACCTCGGCGGAGTTGCGCGGCAGGCTGTTCGCGAAATTGCAGTCTTTTTCGTACGGGCAGATCGACCGCACGGGCACGCCCGCCATGATCACCCGTATGACGAGCGACGTCAATCAGGTGCAGACGGGCGTGAATATGACCCTTCGTCTGCTTCTCCGTTCGCCCCTGATCGTGTTCGGCGCGACGGCGATGGCGTTCGTGAAGGACGCGCAAACCGCGCTCGTGTTCGTCGCCGTGCTTCCCCTTCTGATTGCGGTCGTCGCGGGCGTGATGGCGGCGGGCATTCCGCTGTACCGCCGCGTGCAGGGCAGGCTCGACAAGGTGTACGCTTCCGCGCGGGAAAATCTGGCGGGCGCGCGCGTGATCCGCGCGTTCTGCAACGAGGACGCGGAAATCGCCGAATTCGATGAACGCAACGGCGGACTGTGCAAGGCGCAGAAAAAATCGGGGTTCGTGTCGTCGCTCATGGCGCCGCTGACCTACGTGCTCGTGAGCGTGGCGGTCATCGCGCTCGTCTGGGTGGGCGCGATCCGCGTGGACGGCGGCGGAATCGAGCAGGGCGACGTAATCGCCCTTTACAGCTATCTTTCGATCATTCTCGTCGAACTCGTCAAGTTCGCGAACCTCATATTCACGATCACCAAGGCGGTCACCTGCCAGAAGCGGATCGGCGCGGTGCTCGACGAGGAGGGGGAAGTCTCCGTTTCGGGCGAAGCGGAGCCCGCCGCGGAGGACGACTGCGCGGTGCGCTTCGAACGCGTGACCTTTACTTATTCGGGCGGCGGCGCGCCCGCGCTCGACGGAATCGATTTTGCCGTGCGCAAGGGCGAAACGGTGGGCGTGCTCGGCGGCACGGGTTCGGGCAAGAGCACGCTCGTCAACCTGATCCCCCGCTTTTACGAAGCAAGTGAGGGTTGCGTGCGGGTGGACGGACGGAACGTAAAGGGGATTCCCGCCGAAGAGCTGCGCGAAACGGTGGGGATCGTACCGCAGAAGGCGGTTTTGTTTCAGGGAACCATCCGTTCCAACCTCCTGTGGGGGGCGGGGAACGCGACGGAGGAGGAGCTTCTCGCCGCGATCAAAACCGCGCAGGCGGAGGACGTCGTCGCCGCAAAGGGCGGGCTGGACGGCGCGGTCGCGCAGGAGGGCAAGAACCTTTCGGGGGGTCAGCGTCAGCGGCTGACGATCGCCCGCGCCCTCGTGAGAAAGCCGAAGATTCTGATTCTGGACGATTCGTCGTCCGCGCTCGATTACGCGACGGACGCGAACTTGCGGCGCGCGTTAAGGGAGCTCGATTGTACGGTGTTCATTGTCTCCCAGCGGGCTTCGTCGGTGCGGCACGCCGACAAGATCGTGGTGCTCGACGACGGGAAAGCCGTCGGGATCGGCACGCACGAAGAGCTGATCGGAAGCTGTTCCGTTTATCGGGAAATTTACAATTCGCAGGAGCGGGAGGAGAGCCGGTCATGAAACAGAACAAAACTTCCCGCAAGACCCTTTCGGGGATTCTCCGTTATCTCAAGCCGTACGCGCCGCTCATCGTCTGCACGGTGTTTCTTGCGGCGCTGACCGTGGCGGGTCAGCTCGCCGTGCCCTATTTCGTGGGAAAAGCGATCGATAAAATCGTCGGCGCGGGGCAGGTGGATTTCGAAGGGCTGTACCGCCTGTTTCTCGTAATCGCGTTCTGCATTGCCGCGGCGGCGCTCGGGCAGTGGCTGATGAGCCTGTGCAACAACCGCGTGTGCTATCACGTGCTCGCCGACGTGCGGCGGGACGCGTTCCGCAAGATCGAGCGGCTTCCGCTGAAATATATCGACAACCGCGCGTACGGTGAAATCTCGGGCGTGATCGTAAGCGACGCGGAGCAGTTCTCCGACGGGCTTCTGCTCGGGTTCACTCAGCTGTTCACGGGCGTTTCGACGATCGCGGGCGTGCTCGTCATCATGCTCGTCATGCGGTGGGAGATCGCGCTCGTCGTATTCTGCATTACGCCGCTTTCGCTGTTTTGCTCCAAGTTTATCGCTTCCCGCACCTATTCCATGTTCAAAAAGCAATCGGAGGTGCGCGCCGAACAGACGGCGTTTATCGACGAAATGATCGGCAATTTAAAGGTGGTGAAGGCGTACACCCACGAGGACGAGAACGAGGAGATCTTCGCCGAAAAGAACGAGCGTATGCGCAAGTGTTCTCTGCGCGCGGTGTTCTTCTCTTCCACGACCAACCCCGTCACGCGGTTCGTCAATTCCGTCGTATACGCCGCCGTCGCGTTTGCGGGCGCCATGTTCGTAATCGGCACGGGCGGGGCGTTCAGCGTGGGAAATTTGACGACCTTCCTTTCCTATTCCAATCAGTACACGAAACCGTTTAACGAGATCTCGGAAGTCGTGACCGAATTCCAGAACGCGCTTGCCTGCGCCGCGCGGATCTTCGCGCTGATCGACGAGGAAGAGGAGCCTTCGGACGAGGGCATGCCCGCGCTCGGCGTTGCGGAAGGGAATATTTCTCTGCGCGACGTCGCCTTCTCTTACCGTCCCGACGCGGAGCTGATCACGGGGCTGAACGTGGAGGCGCGCGCGGGTCAACGGGTGGCGATCGTGGGACCCACGGGCTGCGGCAAGACGACGGTGATCAATCTTTTAATGCGCTTTTACGACGTGAACGGCGGGAGCGTGTCCGTGGACGGAAAGGACGTGCGCAAGATCACGCGGGAATCGTTACGCCGGAACTACGGCATGGTGTTGCAGGAAACCTGGCTGAAAGAGGCGACCGTGCGGGAGAACCTGTGCATGGGCGCGCCCGATTGCACGGAGGAGGAGATGATCGCCGCGGCGAAGGCGGCGCACGCGCATTCCTTTATCACCCGTCTGCCGCAGGGTTACGATACGGTCGTGGGCGGCGAGGGGAGTCTTTCGCAGGGTCAGAAACAATTATTGTGCATTGCGCGTATTATGCTCTGTCGCCCGCCCATGCTCATTCTCGACGAAGCGACGAGCAACATCGACACCCGCACCGAGCGCAAGGTGCAGGACGCGTTTGCCAAACTGATGTCTGGCCGCACCTGCTTTATCGTCGCGCACAGACTTTCCACGATCAAGAGCGCGGACACCATTCTGGTGATGAACGCGGGGCATATCGTGGAACAGGGCACGCACGAGGCGCTCCTCGCGAAAAACGGGTTCTACGCGAATCTGTACCGCGCCCAATTTGCAAATTAACGGGATGACGAAATGAAAGCGTTCTTCAAAAAAATCGGCAATAAAGCGGGCGGGAGCGTGCAGATCGTGCTCGTAGGCGGGCTGACGGGTCTGTTCGCGGGCGTCGTGGTGACGCTGTATAATCTGCTCGCTTCCATGACGGAGGAATTCGCGAGCGGCTATTACGGCTTCTTCCGCGACAATCCCGCGTTCGTTCCGCTTCTGTTTCTGGCGCTTGCGCTCGGCTCAGTGGTGATCGGCGGGATTCTGAAATTCATGCCGCTCATCCGCGGAAGCGGAATTCCGCAGACGGAAGGGGCGACCCGCGGACTCATTCATTACAAGTGGTGGCAGGTTCTGCCCGCCACCTTCGCGGCTTCGCTGTTTACCATCTTCATGGGACTTTCGGCGGGGAGCGAGGGACCGAGCCTTACGATCGGCGGCGCGTGCGGCTACGGCACGAGCGATCTGTTGAAGCGCAACGCGATGGTGCGGCGGTATCAGATCACGGGCGGGGCGTGCGCGGGGCTCGCCGTCGCTTTCAACGCGCCGCTTACGGGCATGGCGTTCGCCTTCGAGGAAGCGCATAAACGCTTCACGCCCGAAGTGTTCATTTGCGCCTTTTCTTCGGTCATCGTCGCGGTGCTCACCCGCAACCTGTTGCGCCCGCTCATGGGGTTCTCCGTAGACGCGGTGTTTTTCACCTTCGGGTTTGCGGTCGATCCCGCCGATTTCACGTTCTATCTGTACGTGCTGTTCGCTTCGCTCGTCTGTTCGCTCGTGGCGGTCGGATTTTATTTTCTGCTGTTTTTCTCCAAGCGCATGTTTCGGAAGATCACCTTTTGGAAGGGGATCGGCAAAATGCTCGTACCCTTTCTTGCGGCGGGCGCGTTCGGGCTGATTACCGTGCACGCGGTCGGCGGCGGGCACGCGTTTATCGCCTCCCTCGGGAGCGGCGCGGAGGGGCTCGAGCGGGTCTTTTCCTCTCCGCTTTGGGCGACGCTGCTCATCGTGGTCGTTCTGAAAATCATAGCGACCGCGCTGAATGTGGGCGCGGGGGTGCCCTGCGGAATCTTCATTCCCATGCTTGCCGTGGGCGCGGGCTTGGGCGGACTTTTGAATCTCGTGTGCGTGCAGGCGGGCATGAACCCCGCGTACGCCGACGCGCTGATCATGATCTGTATGTCGGTGTTCTTTACCACCGTCGTAAAGGCGCCGATCACGGGAATCGTGATGGTCGTCGAGCTGACGTGGAATTTCACCTTCCTGTTGCCTGCCATTCTCGGCGTGGCGACGGGCTACATTATCGGATTTTTGTTCCGCACCGAACCGCTGTACGACAAGCTGCTCGACGACATTCTGGAAGAGCGCAACGAGGGCGAGGTGAAGCGCAGACTGACCGTGCGGTTAAGGGTGCTTGCGGGGAGCATCGCGGCGGGGCGGACCGTGCGCGACGTGCTCTGGCCCGCGGGCGCGCGGATCACCGAACTCGAACACAACGGCAAGACGATCGCGCCCGACGGCAACAGCGACCTGCGCGAGGGGGATATCCTGACCGTAGTGGGCGAAACCGCCGACGAAGAGGACTATCTCGGCATTCTGAAGACTACGGTGGGCGAGCTCGTCGAAAAGACGGAGGAATGACGGCGGCAAAACCGTACGGCTTTCAAGAAATATAAAAGAGACGGGTCGAACGAACCCGTCTCTTTTATTGCGTGGAACGTTTGATTTTACTTCCGCGATATGGTACAATCAATTTATGAAAGATTGGTTGATACTGTTTTCGTCAACGATAAAAATCAAGGGTTGCTATCGCGGTTGTTTTGCGGTATAATACAGACAGAGGAGGAAAGGAAATGAAAATCAAACAGACGGCGGGGCGGGATTCGCTCGGCGAATTCGCACCGCAATTTGCGGCGCTCAACGACGACGTGCTCTTCGGAGAGGTGTGGTCGGGAGACGGGTTGCCGCAAAAAACGCGGTCGATCGTGACGGTGTGCGCGCTCGTATCCAAGGGATTGGTGGATACTTCGTTCCGTCACCATTTAGAGTTTGCGAAAAAGAACGGCGTGACCAAGCGCGAAATCGCGGCGATTCTCACGCACCTCGCGTTTTACGCGGGCTGGCCGAACGCCTGGGCGGCGTTCCGCGTCGCAAAGGAAGTATTCGCAGAGGACGAGCCCGAAGGCGGCGGCATGTTCGGACGCGGAGAACCGAATACGGCGTTTGCGAAATATTTCACCGGCAATTCCTATTTAAAGCCGCTCACCGATCCCAAGCAAACGGTGTTCATGGCGAACGTCACGTTCGAGCCCGCTTGCCGCAACCACTGGCATATTCACAAGGCGGAGCGGGGCGGCGGACAAATTCTGCTTTGCGTCTCGGGGCGGGGCTGGTATCGGGAATGGGGCAAGCCGGCGCGGGCGCTGTCCGAGGGTGACGTCGTCGTCATTCCCGCGGGCGTCAAGCATTGGCACGGCGCGCAAAAGGACGGTTGGTTTTCGCATATCGCCGTGGAAGCGCCCGGCGAGGGAACTTCCACCGAATGGTGCGAGGCGGTAACGGACGAAGAATATTTTGCGCTCGGGGAGGAAACGAAATGAAGGTGTTGCTGTTCAACGGCAGTCCGCGGGCGCAGGGCTGTACGTTTACCGCGCTTTCCGAGGTCGCGCGCATTCTTTCGGAAGAGGGGATCGAAACGGAAATCGTACAGATCGGCGCCAAGCCCGTGCAGGACTGTATCGGCTGCCGCGCTTGCGCAAAGACGGGCAGGTGCGTGTTCGATGACGAAGTGAACGGGTGGATCGAACGGGCGAAATCGGCGGACGGGTTCGTGTTCGGCACGCCCGTGTATTTCGCGCACCCGACGGGAAGAGTTCTTTCGGCAATGGACAGAATGTTCTACGCGGGCGGGAGCGCGTTCGCGCAGAAGCCTGCGGCGGTCGTCGCTTCGGCGCGGCGCGCGGGAACGACCGCCTCGCTCGACGCGATTTCCAAGCATTTGTCCATTTCGCAGATGCCGATCGTATCGTCCACCTATTGGAACATGGTGCACGGTAGTTCGCCCGAGGAGGTCGTGCGCGACGAAGAGGGGATGCAGACCATGCGTAATCTCGGCAAAAACATGGCGTGGATTTTAAAATGCATTCGCGCGGGCAGGGAAGCGGGCGTGTTGCCGCCGCAGTGCGAAAAGACCGTCCGTACCAACTTTATCCGATAAACATTTGAAGGAGGAATCATTATGCTCGGTAATTTTACTTATTGCAACCCGACGAAGCTTTATTTCGGCAAAGACGCGTTGGACGGCTTGAAAGAGGAACTGCCCAAGTACGGTAAAAACGTGTTGCTCGTTTACGGCGGCGGTTCGATCAAAAAGAACGGTATTTACGATCAGGTCGTCGCGATTTTAAAGGCGTGCGGAAAGGAGATCTTCGAGGACGGCGGGGTCATGCCCAACCCGACTACGGAGAAGCTCGCCGAGGGAGTCGCCCGCGCGCGGGCGGCGAAAGCCGATCTCATTCTCGCCGTGGGCGGCGGTTCGACCTGCGACTACGCGAAAGCGGTGTCCGTTTCCGTGCACTGCGACGACGATCCGTGGGAGAAATATTTCATTCGCTTCGAAGAGCCGACTTGTCCGATCGTGCCCGTCGGGTGCGTGCTCACGATGGTCGGTACGGGGAGTGAAATGAACGGCGGTTCGGTGATTACCAATCACGCGCAAAAGCTGAAAATCGGGCACGTGTTCGGCGAAGAGGTGCTGCCTAAGTTTGCGGTGCTTAATCCCGAATTCACCTTTACCGTGCCGCGGTATCAGATGATTTCGGGTATCTACGATATCATGTCGCATATACTCGAACAGTATTTTTCGGGCGAGGACGACAACACGAGCGACTATATCATGGAGGGATTGCTCCGTTCCCTGATTCACAGCGCGGAGATCGCCGTTCAAAATCCCGCCGACTACGAGGCGCGCTCGAATATCATGTGGACGGCGACCTGGGCGTTGAACACTTTGGTCGCGAAGGGGAAGGACACCGACTGGATGGTGCACATGCTCGGTCAGGCGGTCGCGGCGTATACCGACGCGACCCACGGCATGACGCTTTCCGCCGTCTCCATGCCCTATTACCGCTATATTCTGCCCTACGGCGTGCAGAAATTCGCCCGATACGCCGTGAACGTGTGGAATGTGGATCCTGCGGGGAAAACGCCCGCGCAGACCGCTTACGAGGGATTGAGCGCAATGGAAGCGTGGATGAAGAAGCTCGGGCTCGTGATGAATCTCACCGATCTCGGCACGTCGCCCGATCTGCTCGAAGGGATCGTGAAGAGCACGCTCGTGATGGACGGCGGCTATAAGGTCATGGACGAAAACGATATCCGCGCCGTACTCAAAGCGAGCTTTTAAACCGCCGGCGCGCCTTCGGTTCGGGCAAAAAAAGGCGATTCCAAAAGTTTCCTTTCCGTTTTCGGTATAGCGGGCGGAAAAACCGTCCACAATATCGGTGAAGGGAGGAAGGAACATGGATTTTACCAAGACGCAGACCTACTATAACCTTGCAAGAGGATTTGCGGGGGAATGTCAGGCGGGCATGCGGTATCAACTTACGGCAAAGGCGGCAATGAACGAAGGGTACGAAGCTTTGGCGAATACGATCCGTACGATTGCGAAGAACGAAACCAATCACGCGCGGGTTTTCTTCGAGACGATTCTCAAAAACGCGGGTAGTCAGGACGATATTCATATCGACGCCAACTATCCTTTTCATGCGGGATCGCTTGCAGACAACCTGAAATTTGCGGCAATCGACGAGCGGAGCGAAGCGGAGAGCGTGTATCCGGGATTCGCGAAAATTGCACGGGAAGAGGGGTTTGAGCAAATCGCGCTCAAATTCGAACAGACGGCGAGGGTGGAAGCAAATCATCAGATCATCTTCGAATATCTCTACGAGGCGTTCAAGGACGGCTCCCTCTATCACATGGATCGCCCCATGCTGTGGATTTGCGGGGAATGCGGATTTATGCACACTTCGAAAGAAGCGTTCAAGGTCTGCCCGTTATGCGGCGCGAAACAAGGCGAAATCGAGTTGCATCTTCCCTTTAAAAAGGAGAATTTATGAAAAAGACGAACGAAAAGGCAAACAACAACGCAAAGAACAAGCAGAACGGCGCGAACGTGAAGAACGCCAAGGCTACCAAGGATTGCAAATAACATGCCAAAAAGCAAAAAACGCGCTTTGAAAAAGGGCGCGGACATGCAATCGCAAGAGGATTCGCTCGGCAGTTACACGGGTGTGAATACGGATGATATTTACGAAAAGCCCGTTCAGGACGCCGACGATCTTTAAAAGAATTTGCGGGGAGCGGAAGAGCGAATGCTCTTCCGCTCTTTCCTTGTTTGCAAAATGTAGTTCACGAATTAAGAAATAAACGTGCGGCAAATTGTGTTCCGCAGCGCAAAGTCGCGCCTTTGCTCGCGGGCGTATCGATATTATAATAAGAGAACTACCGCGCATTCGGTTGAAAAAATTATTTTCGTGTGATATAATAATCAATGAAATACTTACGAGGTATTGCTATGAAAAAGAAAAAATTTCTCGCCGCGGCGGTTGCGGTCGCGTTGGCGGGCGGCATGGTCTTCTCTTTTGCAGGGTGCGATCTGCTGGTAAAAAAACCGGATAACAATTATCCGTACGACGGCGCGGTCGCCGATGGCTTTACGGGCACCGAGGCGGAGTGGCTCGCTTCGCAGTACGACGCGGGCACCCGCGAACACCGCCTTTACGAAGAGGCGAAGCAGGAGGGGTATACGGGTTCCTATATCGAATTTTTAAAGGAGCTCGGCACGGGCGTCACCGACGATTCCGCGGGGATCAACCGCGCGCTCACCTCCGTCGTTGCGATCGAAAACGTGTACCGTCAGGAGACCGCTTACGGCTCGGGCGTGATTATCTCCCTCGATAAAACTTCGGGCGACGCGTTTATCGTGACCAACTATCACGTGGTTTATTGCGTGAGCAGTCGCTACGGCACGCTCGGCATCGGCAAGGATCTCCGCGTCGGGCTGTACGGCGGCACGGGCCGCACGCTTTCCGCTTCTTTCTACGGCGGGGCGATGGAGTACGATATCGCCGTATTAAAGGTGACGGGCAGCGAATACCTGCGCGAAACGGCGGAGGAGCCCGTCTATGCGACGGCGGCGCAGATCGCCGATTCCGATTCCCTGACCGTGGGTCAGCGGGCGTACGCGCTCGGCAATCCCGACGGCGAGGGATTTTCCGCCACGGGCGGGATCGTTTCGGTGGAAGCGGAACAGATCGAAATTACCCGCGCGGACAACAACGGCAAGATCAATCTGTTAGAGATCCGCACCGATGCCGCCGTCAATCACGGCAACTCGGGCGGAGGGCTCTTCGACGCTTCGGGCAGACTCGTTGGAATCGTCAACGCGCGGAGCGAATCGACTGGCGTCGTGGCGTTCGGTTACGCGATTCCCGCAAATCTTGCGATTCCGCTTGCCCGAAATATCATCGACAATGATTCTTCCGCGGGCGGCAACGCGCTCGTCGCGCGGCTCGGCGTCACTATGAAGGTGCAGGAGGGTAAAGGCGTGTACGACGAATCCTCGGGAAAATATTTCATCGAGGAGAAGGTGGTGATCGACACGGTCGAAATGCGCTCCGCCGCGAACGCCGCGGGCTTGAAGCGGGGAGACACGCTGATTTCCGCCACCCTCAACCGCGCGGGGAATTCCCAAACGGTACAGCTCACCCGACTGCATAAGCTGTCCAATCTGCTGATGCAGGCGAGGTTCGGCGATACGCTCACCTTAAAGGTTTCGCGCGAAGGGAAGCTGACCGAAACGACGGTGAATTTCAACGACGCAAGTTATTTTGCGACGATCAGATAGGAGCGGTTATGGCGAATCAAAAAATTTTGACGATGCAGGATCTTTCTTGCGTGGGGCAGTGTTCCCTTACGGTCGCTTTGCCCATACTTTCCGCTTACGGGCTGGAAACCTGCGTATTGCCCACGGCGGTTCTGTCCAATCATACCGCGTTTCGCGGGTGGAGTTATCTCGATCTGACCGCCGAAATCGCGAATATTTTCAATAGTTGGGAAGAGAACGGATTTCGTTTTCGCGCATTCTTGCTCGGATATCTCGGCAAACCCGAACTGATGCGCGTTGCCGAAGAGTGTTTCGACCGGTTTTCCGAGGAGGACGCGGTCGTGATTCTCGATCCCGTGCTCGGCGATAACGGAAAGCTGTACGCGGGTTTCGACGCGCGTTACGTGGACGAAATGCGCAAGCTGTTAAAGCGGGCGGATATCATATTGCCGAACGTGACCGAAGCGTGCTTTTTGACGGGCGTCGAGTATCGGGAGGATTACGATTTTGCGTTCGTCGAACGGCTCGGAAAAGAACTTTCGAAGCTGACGGACGCCCAAATCGTCATAACGGGAGCCGTATTCGGGCAGGAGATCGGCGAAGTGATATCGGGGAGCGAAAAGGGCGAAATTTTATTGCACGAGCGTTTGCCCCAAAACAAGCACGGCACGGGCGATATATTCGCTTCGGTGTTTACCGCTCATTATTTATCGGGAAAGGGAATCCGGAATTCCTGTAATCTTGCCGCCGAGTTTGTTGCCGATTGTATTCGGAATTCGGACGAGGACCATTTTTACGGCGTGAATTTCGAACGGATTTTAAAAAGAAATAAGTAAAAGGGAAAGACGCTCTCGCACGAGAGCGTTTTATTTTTATTTGATTTTTTTATAAAATTTCGATTATTATATTGACAATCATCTATGTAATGTGTATAATATAGATAAATATAAATTTGAGAGGCGTTATGAATACGTTGGAATGCGTGGGAATACTAAAAGCGCTCGGTGACGATACCCGAATGAGAATTTTCGAGATTTTACGGAACGGCAGGTTGTGCGGCTGTAAGATACTTGAAAGTTTGAATATTACACAGCCGACGTTATCCCATCACATGAAAGTGCTTTGCGAATGCGGAATAGTTACCGCAGAAAAAGAGTGGAAATGGAGTTACTATTCCATAAATTGTAAAAAACTGAACGAGTTGATCGACTATTTGCGCAATACAAAATGCCGCAATAATAACGGAGGGTAAAAATGGATTACACACTTGAAAGCAAATATCAATTGATAAAAGAAGAAGTCGCGAAAAGCAATTCTATCAATCCGATAGACATTGTAAGGGAGATAATGCATAAAGAATTTATCGATATTCACGGACCGGAACATCATTATCTTGACGGAGCCGCTTTTTTGGTTGCGTACA
>JAETTR010000161.1 GCA_021768985.1 Bacillota bacterium | reverse complement strand
TCGCGAGAAAAGCGTTCATAAACGCATAGAGCGCGCCCCCGAAAAAGGGAGTGAATCCGCAACGGAATTGAACTTCCGATAAGTTTCCGCAACCGAAGATCAGAACGAACGCCAACAAAAACGGCACGAGCACCGCGTTCAGCAGGGAGATCCCCTTCATGCCCTTCTTTAAAAAGCACAGCACAAGCAACAATCCCGCAAGCGCGGGGAGCGGCCGATATTGCGGAAACAGCGCGTCCAATCCGGCAAGCATTCCCGCGCACGGAATAAACGAACAAAGCGACACGAAAATCAGCATCGCCTTACTTGCTCTGCCGAACAACGCGCCGACCGCGCCGGTAAATCCGCCGTACTTTTTACCGAGACTCAGAAACAGAACGCACGCCGCGCAGAACAGCGCCGAAGAAAAAATAACGGGCAGAAAAAATCCCCCCGTCGGGAAAAACGAAACAAGTTCCGCGCCGGACAAAAACCCCGCGCCGATGCTTGTTCCTACGATAAAAAGCGTGCTTTGTATCACTCCCACGCTGTAAAAGTATGCCGATTCCCCGCCGATTATGAAATTTTTTACAAAAATCGACAAAATTATGTCAGACATAGTAATTCAATGTTTGACAAATTTCGACGTTTGCTTTATAATAGTGTAAATACTGGAGGAAGCACTATGGAAGAGGAAACCGAAGAGAAACAGTCGGTCAGTTCCGATCTCATACGCGGACACATCAACACCATTATTCTCCGCGCCTTGTACGACGGGGATAAATACGGTTACGAAATTATTTCGGAAATCGAGCGCAAGAGCCACGGGCAGTACACGTTGAAACAGCCCTCTTTGTACAGCGCGCTCAAACGGTTGGAAAAAGACGGGTTCATCACCTCGTACTGGGGCGGTTCCGTCAGCGGCGGGAGAAGAAAATATTTTTCTCTTACCGACGCGGGAAAGGACGTTTCGGAAACGAATCAATCGGAATGGGAATATTCCCGCACGGTGATCGACAGTCTGATTTCGGACAAAGATTTCGATTTTTCGAATCCCGCGCCTTCCGCCGTGAACATGCGCGTTCTGCGCGATACGACCTCCCGCATACACGCTTCTTCGGATTCGGAACAAGCGCCGAACGAAGAACAAACCGCCGTCGTTACGGCAGAGCTTGCAGAAAAGCAAAAGGAACTCGAAGAGGAATCTCAACGGATCGCCGAAGAGCGTTCCGCATTCGAGGAGAACGCTTCCCGATTTGAAGAAAGCCGTCTCGCATACGAGGACGAAGCGGCAAAGTTCGAAGCGGAAAAGCGAAAATTCGAACTCGAAATGGAAGCGCGAAACGACGCCCTTCTGCGCGAACGCGAGTGGCGGGAATACGAAATTGCGGAACGCGAGCGCAAGCTCGAAGAAGAACGCAAAGCACTGCACGAGAACGTCAGCACGATTACCGATGAAGAGCGCAAAGCGTTGGAAGAGCGGATTCGCGTTCAGGAGGAAGAACTCGAAACCCTCCACGCTCGTTATAACGAATTATTAATGACGCGCGAGGAAGAAAAGCAACAGACCAAAGAGCTCTACGAGCGTCTGATGGAAGCACGCGAAAAAGAGATCATCGAGGAGCAGGAAAGCCGCTTCCGCGAGCGGGAACAACAGCTTTTGCACCGGAATTATATCGATCTGATCAGCGCTCCTCCCGATCACGACGGTCCGAGCGAATACGATTACTATACCGCGCCCGTTGGAGATTCTCCCGAAGAGGCTCCCTCCGCTCCCCTTCCCGAGGAGGACGAATTCGAATACCGCCCTATCGTCCGGAAGATTTTTGCAAATTCCGTCAAACAGGAATCGGTTAGAACCGCCGCAACGGAGCCCGCTTCCGAAACGCGGGCGACTTCTCTCGACGGAATCGACTTCCACGATCTGGAGGCGCGCGCCGCGCAGGACGGCATTAAGATTTACACCGCGGGCGGAAAATCGAAAACACAGATCGCCGAAAACGCCGCGAGCGTGGTTCATAAGGGAAAGGCCTTGTTCGTCAGCGCGCTCATCACCTTCGCGTTCTGCGTTGCGCTCGGCAGTATTCTGCTCGGCGTATCCGCAAGCGTGGCGATACCCGTGTTTTACCCCTATCTCATCTGGGCAATCGGACTCGCCCTTCTGCTCGTTACGGGCGTCGCTTACGTCAATCGCTTCGGCGAACGCTCTCTCCGCAGAACGACTCCCGCGATTATCAATGCAATCGTGCTTTATGTACTGCTTGTCATCGTGACGCTGATCTTTGCTCTGGGATTCAATATCGATTTTACCGATTCCACTCAATTGCTGAGCTTCGTCATTATTCCCGTGATCTTCTTCTTCGGCGTCGTGATATTCGGGTTTGTTTACTATCTGTTAATTCGTCCGAAGAAATTTTAAGAGGTTCAATTATGTTAAAAATCCACCCTTTACAGGATGGATTTTTATTTTAACTTTTTCGGAAAGTTTTCAGCCAATCGGGCAAACGTTCGAAAAACTCCTCATTCGACTTGGTCTTTTTCATCATCTCGAACAATCCGCTCGTGTTGTCGCACAAGCCGCGGGAACGCAATTCATACGCCGCGGACAGTGCTTCGTCGGAGAGCAACAGCTCCTCTTTTCGCGTTCCCGAACGGCGAAGATCGATTGCCGGAAAGATTCTCCGTTCGGCAAGCTCGCGGGAAAGGAAAACGTCTGCGTTGCCCGTGCCCTTGAATTCTTCGTAAATCACGTCGTCCATGCGGCTTCCCGTATCGACGAGCGCGGTCGCCAGAATCGTCAAACTGCCCGCTTCGGCGGTATTCCGCGCCGCGCCGAAAAACTTCTTCGGTTCTGAGAGCGCCGCCGCGTCCAATCCGCCCGAGAGCGTTTTTCCGGTATGATTGGAAATCCCGTTATAAGCTCGGGTGAGCTTGGTAATCGAATCGAGCAATAACACGACGTCGCGCCCTTGTTCCGCCAAACGCTTTGCATACTCCACGGTCAGCTCCGCCGCGCGCACGTGGTGTTCCGCGCCCTCATCGAACGTGGAGCTGACGACTTCCGCATGCCTCACGCTCGAACGGATATCCGTCACCTCTTCCGGACGCTCGTCGATCAGCAAGACGATCAGACAGAGCTCCTCGTGGTTTTCGTCGATCGCCCGTGCAACGTCCTTCAAAAGAGTCGTTTTGCCCGCTTTGGGCGGCGCGATAATCAGAGCGCGCTGTCCTTTTCCGATCGGTACGAATAAATCGAGCACCCGAAGCGACAACGCCGAATCACCGTCCGAAAGTCGGATCTGCTCGTCGGGATAGCACGCCGTAAGCTCTTCGTAACGCAAGCGGTTTTCGCACCGTTCAACGGGGGTTTCGTTTATGCTTAAGATTTCTTCGAGCGCGGCGGATTCGTTTTTACGGTTCATGCTTGCGGTGCATGCCACGCAGTCGCCCTGTCGCAATCTGAAATTATGAATCGCGTTTGCGGGCACGAAAATATCTTCGCCGTTTCGCGACGGCTGAAAATTCTTCGTCCGCAGAAACCCGTAGCCGTTCGCCGTAATATCGAGAATCCCCCGATATACAGGCTGATCGTATACAAACGGTTTCGGTTCGCCCGAAGATACGATCAGATACTCTTCCTGTCCATCCTCTTCGACGGCGCGGCGGATTTCTTCCAACTCCGCCAGAATCGCAGGATCGATATAATTCTGCTTCGCAGGCGCACCCTTGTTGCTTTTGGGCGCAGGATAGCTTTTGTGCGTAAAAATCGAAATCAGCTCTTCAATCAAAACGTCTTTATTAAGCGAAGAAGCCTTTGCTACTCCGGAATTCCTCCCTAGTACGCGCAGGCTCATCAAAGAAATCGTATTCAAATATTCTCGATAACGTCGTTCCGCCAAGCTTTCGCTGTTCATTTCC
>JAETTR010000160.1 GCA_021768985.1 Bacillota bacterium | reverse complement strand
GCTGATAATCTTGCCGAGCTCTTTGAGCGGTTCACCGGCATTTGCCGAAAACAGAAATTTCACGCCGCCGAGCCCTTCCTGCGTCGCTTTGGCAACGTCCTCCCGTGCAAAGTCTCCGAATTCGATTTCAAACCGCGCGGAATTGATATTCAACGTTTTTAATTCCTCGGTTACGCGGCGCGTAAATCCCCGCGCCGCATTTTTTCTCGATTCGGCAAGCACAACGCATACGCGGTAGATTTTATCCTCCGTACGTGCAAGCTCTTCGTTTAAGGAAGCGATCCGTTCCCCGCTATCGGTCAACAGAGCGTATTCCTCTTCCGCCCGCGCGCAAAATTCCAGAATCGCTTCCACCGAACCGCCGTATTTCTTTTTCAAAGAGCGAATCTCATCAAATCTGTTTTCGACGCGCTCGGCTTCCCGTTCATCAACGTCAAGTTCACCGATCAGATCTTCCACCGTCGCGGCAATATCTTCTACCTCCGCGGCGGCGTTTTCCAGCCGTTCGGAAAGCACTCCGTAACGCTCGTCATATTTTCCGAGCGAGGAAACGGACCGACGCGCACCGTTCAAATGATCGATGCTGCCCCCGTCGGACAATAAAAAATCCCGCGCAACCGAAAGCCCGCCGAGAATCTTTTCCAAATTATTATAACGAGTGCGGAAAGCGGCCAGTTCCTCCTCTTCTCCTTCCCGTATCGCCACGCGTTTGATTTCGTCAATCTGATAGCGCAAAATATCCAATCTGCGGCTTCGCTCCCCTTCGTCACCCCCGAGCGAAGAAAGCTCTTTTAAAATTCGCCTGCGTTCCGCAAGCAGATCTTTTAGCTTCTCCTTCTCGGCTGCGACTTCGTTTCCCGCGATATTATCAAGCATGCGCAGTTGATTCTCTTCCTTCAGCAGAAAAAAATGCTCGCTCTGCCCGTGCACGTCTACAAGGCAAGCGGTCACCTTGCGCAGCATCGCCGCCGTTACGCCGTTTCCGTTTATCTTTAACGCGCCCTTTCCATCCGCCGTCAATTTGCGGGAAAGCACGAGCATTTCCTCCGGTTCGATATCGAGCTCTTCGAGAACGGCGCGGACCCGATCGTTTGCGGTAAACTCCGCGCGTACCAGACACTCCGACTCGCCCGAGCGCACCATGCCGCGATCCGCCTTTCCGCCCAGCACGAAATCGATACAATCGAGAATCACGGATTTTCCCGCGCCCGTTTCGCCGGATAAAACATTGAGCCCTTCCGAAAAGGAGAGCTCTGCGCGTTCGATCAACGCAACGTTTCGTATCGTAAGTTTCAATAACATGCCGGAATCAACCCTTCATAATGGCATTCAAGCGATTGCAAACAGTCTGAACGCACTCCGCCGTTTCACATATCAGAAGCAACGTATTTACGCCGGCAATCGTACCTAGCACCTCTCTGTATTCGAGTTTATCAATTACGACGCCCGCATTCCCGCCGTTGCCGTCCAACGTTTTAATGACAATCAGATTGCCGACAGGGCGAATACTCAATACGCAGGATTGGAACAGAACCTTCATTTTATCGGTCAAACCGCTCTCGTTTTCACAAATTGAAGCATAGCGAAAACGCTTTTGCGTACCTTTTACCTTAAAGAGATGAAGTTCTTTGATATCGCGGGAAACAGTCGCTTGCGTCACCGCGTAATTGCAGTTCGCAAGCTCCTGACAAAGCTCTTCCTGCGTTTCAATCTCCTTTTCTTCGATTATTTCCATAATTTTACTATGTCTGACGTTTCGTAACATAAAATTTATCCCCTGGTTTAATTGATTTTTTCCGTTAATCTCAAAAAATAGCCGCTCTTACTTTCCGTTAAAAAAGTCGCCGTACGCTTCGCCTTTCGCACGATCACGAGATCCTCGCTTCCGACTTCGCCGAACGACACCCCGTCGCCACACAGAACAAGCCGACTCTCCGCCGGAAGAATTAAACGCAGTTCGCAACGATCGGGATAGGCGATCGGTCGGCTCTTCAAAGAAAAAGCGCAAACGGGCGTCAACTGAAAAGTGTCGCATTCGGGCGTCATAATGCTCCCGCCCGCCGAAAGCGAATACGCCGTCGAACCAGTAGGTGTGGATACGATCAGACCGTCCGCGTAAAAGTCCCCCGCCCGTGTCCCATCGATCGTCACGGCAATACGCGCAGCGTGACTGTCGCGGTCCGCCGAAACGCTCCGCACAACGGAAATCTCGTTCAAGCAATAGTACTTCTTTCCGTTCACGTCCGCCTCCAACATGGCCCGCTCGATCTTCGGACAATCGGACAACACGAGCTTCGCCGCATCTTTCACCCTGTCACGCTCGTATTCGGTCAGAAAACCCAGCCTGCCGAAGTTCACGCCGACAATGGGAATTCCGAGTTCGGAAGCGCGTTTCGCCGCATGAAGAACAGTACCGTCGCCGCCAAGCACGATCAGCCGATCACAACCGACAATTTCCGCCACCTCGCAAAAAACTTCGGCTTGTCCGCCCTTCTCCCGTACGGTACCCGCCAATTCCTCCGCCAAGCCGCGGTTGACTTGCATGGAATTGTAATATATACCGACTTTCATCATCTCATATTATATAAGAAAATTCGCATAAATGCAAGTATTTTTATAAAAAAAGTGTATTTTTTTAATAAACAGTGGATACTTTGCTTATAAATTCCCACTCGGGAATCGGAACTCCGCCCTTTTTTAAGTATATTATGTATTCAATATTCTTTTTTTCACGAAGCGGAGCGTTTACGATATTGCACGGCGCCAAGTCCATGTTGACGCAAAAAGCATAAAAATCCCGAAGAAGCGCCGCGTGATATCTCTGCGGAAGAATTCCGCTCTTCCCGAGCCCCGCGCCGCCGCATTCGAATTGCGGTTTGAACAACACGAACGCCTTTCCCGCCTGCGGCAGAATCCGATAAACGGCGCCGAGCACGAGCCGTAAGGAGATAAAACTCAAATCGGAAACGACGCAATCAATCGGTTCGGGAAAACTCTCTTCATTCAGATAGCGGGCATTCGTTCGATCCATTACCCTGACGCGATCGTCCGCCGCAATCGAGGGATGCAGCAAGCTTTCCCCTACGTCGACACAATAGACGCGCTTTGCGCCCCGTTGCAATAAACAGTCGGTAAAGCCGCCCGTACTCGCCCCGAGATCCGCAAAAACCAATCCTTCCGCACTCTCGCCAAAGACGGATAATCCGCGTTCCAATTTATAACCGCCGTTCGAAAGAAAGGACTGCGGCGACAGAAAAGTAAACGTTTCCCCTTCGCATACCTCATCCTTGGGCGACAACGGCTTCCCCGCGCGCAGGACATAGCGTTTTTCAAGCGATTCCTTTGCCTTCGTGCGGGAACCGAACTTTTCCGCAAAAAATTTATCCGCGCGCATGCAAACTCCGAATCAAACTTAGTATTTCATTTTCGTTCAACCCGTATTCCGATGCAAGCGACGAGGGTGTTCCGTGCGGTATAAACGCGTCACGATAGCCGAAGTTATACACTTCCTTACCGCCGTTCCGATAAAATCTTGCGATTGCGTCGCCCAATCCGCCCGCAAGCATATTATCCTCGAGAGTGACGACATAGCGTTCCTTTACGGCGGAAAGCATCTCTTCGTCCAAAGGCTTCAGAAAACGCGCGTTTACGATTGTGAAATCGATCCCGTCATTTTGCGCCCGTTTCAGAACACGATTGGCAAGCGAAATGCACCTTTCACCCGCCGCAAATACAATTATGCCAGACATACTACTATGTAAAATGTCAAATTTTCCAATATCGAATGTCTTTATAGGCCCTTCTTCCCCTGAACGAGGGTAACGTATCGCAAACGGCGCGGGATAATCCGCACTCATCCGAAGCATAGCGCGAAACTCGCCGATATCCTTCGGAATCCCGATCGTCAGGTTCGGAATAAA
>JAETTR010000159.1 GCA_021768985.1 Bacillota bacterium | reverse complement strand
AATAGACCGACTTCTTTCCATGATTACGGAGGATAAGGTGCTCACAATCGAACCGCATCTTGCGCTGTTCGAATCGTATCGGTCGATCGACAAAAGTGAGATGAAGCATAAATTCCGATTTGCAAACGGAGACGAAGCCTTTGACTGCGCCGTCAAAGCGCTGAAAGAGTTGTTGGCGCAGGAAGGGTATCGGAAAGAGGGAGAAGGCTACTGTAAGCAATGAACGTCGGATCAAAATTCGGCGGGCAATGCATACGGAACCGGTCGCGAACGGACGAGGGGATTACAATTTGCTTTTCTGAAAGGAGAAGGAAAAATTTGCGGGCGGTAAAGTATACAGATAACAAAAAATCAATGATTTGAGAAGCGCGCAATAAATGCCGGTCTTGGAAAAGACTGGCATTTATGATATATGGAATTCGCATGAAGGTAAATGTTCCGATACAAACAGTTAGCAAATATATGGGGTATAGCGATTCAACGGTAACGCTTAAAGTGTACAGCCACTTTATTCCCGACACGCAGGATACAGCAATTGAAGCACTGAATAATATTACAGAGTAGTAAAAAAGCAACCGAGAGTTTTTCTCTCGGTTGCTTTTTGGTGTTCCCGGCGGGAATCGAACCCACAACGGCCCCTTAGGAGGGGGCTGTTATATCCATTTAACTACGGAAACGAGTATAAACAGTTTACACTATTTCCCCGCAAAAAGCAACGGATTTTGAAGGCAAAACGCAAGGAATCTCCGTGCGGAAGAAATTTGCTATAAACTCGGCTTATACTTTCTATAAATGATTACGAAGAAGAAAGATCGCAAAAAACGGATTGAATGTTTGTCAAAGACTGAAAAAATCTGATATAATAAACGGGAAAGCAAAAGGGAAAGCCGAAAGGCACAGGAGGCAGTTATATGCAGTATGTAGAAAGAGTTCTCGAAGAGTTGAAAGCAAAGAATCCGAACGAGCCCGAGTTTCATCAGGCGGCGACGGAGATTCTGAACGGATTGAAGCCCGTGGTCGAAAAGCACCCTGAATACGAAAAAGCGGCGCTTTTGGAGCGGTTTACCGAGCCCGAGCGCGTGATTCTGTTCCGCGTGCCGTGGGTGGACGACAACGGCAAAGTGCACGTCAATAAGGGCTACCGCGTGCAGTTTAACAGCGCGATCGGACCTTATAAGGGCGGCTTGCGTTTCCACCCGTCGGTGAATCTTTCGATTATTAAATTCCTCGGTTTGGAGCAGATTTTGAAGAACAGCCTTACGGGTCTGCCGATCGGCGGCGGCAAGGGCGGAAGCGATTTCGACCCCAAGGGCAAGACGGACAACGAAATCATGAAGTTCTGCCAGAGCTTTATGACGGAGCTGTACCGCCATATCGGTCAGGATACCGACGTTCCCGCGGGCGACATCGGCGTGGGCGGCAGAGAGATCGGCTACCTGTTCGGACAGTATAAGCGCATTCGCGACGAGCACGTGGGCGTGCTGACGGGCAGAGGACTCTCCTACGGCGGAAGCCTTGCGCGCACCGAAGCGACGGGCTACGGGCTCGTATACATGACGGAAGAAGCGTTGAAATGCCGCAACGACAGCTTCCGCGGCAAAACGGTCGTGGTGTCCGGCTCGGGCAACGTGGCGATTTACGCGACCGAAAAGGCGCAGCAACTCGGCGCGAAGGTCGTTGCGCTGTACGATTCGAACGGTTACGTTTACGATAAGGACGGGATCAAACTCGACGTCGTAAAACAGATTAAGGAAGTGGAGCGCGGACGGATCAAGGAATACGCGGCGCGCGTAAAGGGCGCGGAGTACCACGAGGGCTGCAAGGGAATCTGGACGATCCCCTGCGACATCGCGCTTCCTTGCGCAACGCAGAACGAAATCGACAAAGAGTCCGCCGAAATTCTCGTCAAAAACGGCGTGAAGTACGTCGGCGAAGGCGCGAACATGCCCACCACCCTCGAAGGGATCGCGGTGTTCCAGAAAGCGGGCGTGGTGTTCCTGCCCGCAAAGGCGGCGAACGCGGGCGGCGTGGCGACGAGCGCGCTTGAAATGGCGCAGTCGAGCGGACGGCTGTTCTGGTCGTTCGAAGAGGTTGACGCGAAGCTGAAAAATATTATGGTAAACATCTATCACAATATGGACAACGCGGCAAAGGAATACGGTTGCGAGGGCGATTACGTAGCGGGCGCGAACATTGCGGGCTTCATCAAGGTCGCCAACGCCATGATGGCGCACGGGATTGTTTAAAGGAACGGTTGAAGAGCGACTGCCGACTGCAAATGCAGTCGGCAGTCGGCGTTAAAGCGCGCCGGAGTCGGTCGCAGGCGCGCGAAGAAAAAATTCCGCTCGATTTTTCGCATGAGAACTATAAATATAGTGAAAATGTGTGCGAAAATTAGGTGAAAAGCAAGTATTTTTATAATATTTTGCAAAAAAATATTGATTTTTGTTTGAGATATTGGTACAATAATTATGTATCAGTATTTTTATATTGGCGCAATATAACGTTTGATTCACGAAATACTATGAAAAAATATTGGGAGGAGTTGCTATGAGCATCGGTTTGCCGTCCGTTTTGGCGGCGTTCCTGTTCGAAATCAAGATCTGGACGATCATCGCGGTTTGTTTTATCGTTCTGGCGGTGCTTGGGCTGATCATTTTCATTGCCGTCATCAATAAGCGCAAAAAGGCGCTTGCGGGCGCGGATAACGCCGCGCGCGAGTGGAAGGCGGGTGCAAAGAACAGGAAAGCCAACGCCGAAAAAGAAGAGGAAAAAAAGCGTCAGCGCGAACAGGAGCGTCTGGCGCAGCTCAAAGAGGATGCGCGCCAGCAGGAACTCCGCCAGAAGGAAGAAGAGCGCAGGGAAGCTGCCCGTCTGAAAGAGGAAGAACGGCAGGAAGCCGCCCGTCAGCGCGAGGAGGAGCGTCAGCGCCGCGAAGAAGAACGGCAGGAAGAGCTTCGCCGCCGCGAGGAGGAGCGCAAAGAGGAACTCCGCCGCCGCGAAGAAGAACGGCAACAGAAGCGCGAAGAGGATGAACGCCGCCGCGAGGAAGAGCGCGAACGCCGCGAGGAAGAACGCGAACGGCGGGAAGAAGAGCGCCGTCGCCGCGAGCAGGAGAGCAACAACAATTCTTCGATTTTCGTGCAGTCGCCCATGCAATCCGCGCCCATGGCGCCCGTGTCTCCTTACGGAGCGAATCCTTACGGGGCGCCGATGCCTCCCGTATCGCCTTACGCCCCGCCCGCGCCGCCTCCCGTATCGCCCTACGCTCCTTACGGTGCTACGCCCTATGCGCCGCCCATGGCGCCCGTGTCTCCTTACGGGGCGAACCCTTATGCACCGCCCATGGCGCCCGTTGCTCCGCAACCGATTATTCAGCCCGTCATTATGCAGGCTCCGCAACCGCAGGTTCCCCAACAACCGCAGGTGATCGTGGTGAACTCTTCCGACCGCGATTCGGACGATGACGGAGGGTTCAACCGCCGCGCGCAACAGCTTTTGGACGAAATTTCCCGCGGGAATTGATCGGGTAAATCATCAGGAATGCCTGAATTTTGTAAAATAAACTGAACAAAATGTGATAAAAAAGCGAAAAATCCAACAATTTTTCGCTTTTTTGTCGAAAATTATTTGATTTGCGCAACGTATGTGGTAAAATATTGGCGTAAATAATTTCAGGGCGGTCATAGCCGAGTCAGTGCGATACCGCCGAAGGAACAATAAAACGAAAGCGAACCAATAGGAGGTAACACTGCTATGAGGAACGATAAAGGAATGAGGAAAGTTCAAAATTCAGGGGGGGGGGTGCTATTTAGTTGATTTAAAAAAGCGCGTTGCGCTTAGTTTTTGCGTGGTCTTTTTCAGCGTATTGCTTATTTTTGCATACGCTTTTTCTTTTGCGAAAAACTCCGTTCAGCCCGAGGCGCTCGTAAATGTAGGCAGCG
>JAETTR010000158.1 GCA_021768985.1 Bacillota bacterium | reverse complement strand
CGAGTTGTTTCCTGTTCGCGGATCACACCGTTCACGATTTTTGCGCGGATATGGAACTGCGTTGCAAAGAGATAAAATTCGGTTTTAATGAATCCGCTTTCCTTGGGCGGGTTTATGCATGCATAGGAAGCGCAGGAGCGTCGGGATTTATCCTGGTTGATCTTATTAGCCGTTTTTAGCTCATTGATCGCGCGCGCGACGGCTCCGTGAGATAATCCGAGCTTATCCCCGAACGTACGGTATGACATTTCGCACCGCGTGGGCGTAGGCGCTTCTTCGTCCGAAAAGCTGAATATCGTACTCAAAATGAGAATTTCCGAGCGACGGGGTTTACGTCCGCCGTTCGGATAAAGGGGCAGTTTAAAAATAGAATATGGAATTCGCGCATAGCCCGAAACGCTTTTATTCAGTTGTAATTCTGTTTCAGCCATGCGGTAACTCCTTAATAGATTCGGGGATTTGAAATCGAGCACGTCCTGGTGTATTTCCCCGCACGTCGGGGAAATAACGATGAGTTCGAAGATCTAATCGCTGCGTGTTGTTCCCTGTATGTCAGGGATTTCAACGACGTTGCGCAACCGTGCGTTATTTCTTTTGCAGGTATAGAACTTTTGCGGTGGGTTCGTATCCATTGTTTCGCACACGGATATAGCCGAGCTTTAAAAGCTTTTTCATGTTGTATCGAACGACGTCCTCGGAAACGCCGAGCTTTTTGCCGAGCTCGACAAAATTAACGTGGACACTGTTCCGACTGTCATCGAACATGGCGTCGAGGATCTTATAATGTTGCTCCTCGGCTTCGTCAAGTCTGATCGCCTTCACGCCCATTGTTCTTTTCTCCCGATTTCTTTTTGGATTTCTTCGGTTTGGGTTTCTGTTCTTTCTGCACCCGCGCAATTTGCTCCAATGGCGTTTCCTCTTCGGGTGTAGGTTCTTCTACGATCTCCCACTCGTCGACGGGCTCTGTGTTCTCGGCGGGTTCCTGCATGGTGGGGGATTCTTCGGATATCGCAAGCGGGGCGGAATCGGCAGGGGGGATTTCCTTTTTTGTCGCCTGCTCGGACTCCGATCCGTTGGGATCGGGTTTCGTTGGGGACTGTGCGGCGATGAGGTCTGTACCTTTGGAATAGACTATGCAAGCACCTTCCGCAACACATGTGGGGATTTCGATCCGGGGAGAATCGATTTCAGCACCCTGACATGCGGGGATTTCAGCGACGTCGTTTTCCTCGTTTGCGTATCTGCTGAAAATCGCTTCTTCCTCTTTGGCGAAGAAAGCTTCGACTTCCTGTCTGATCTCTTCCGAAAGCAACTGTGCCGCCCTGTTATCCCTTTTCCATAAGAGCCAATGCCTATGGCGGGCGGGAATCAGTGCACTGCATTTAAGTCGCGCGGAATAAAGATTTCTTTGATTATCGAGCTCATGTTTCAAACGGAATAATTCATATTGCGTTTTATACTGCTCGAAGATCTTATCCGCCATGAATCGGAATTGTTCTTCGGAAGCGATGAATTTCTTGTATTGGTTCAGCCGTGCGTAAAGCTCGAAGAAATTCTCGTTGAAGTCTTTCAATTCCTTTAAAACTTTGATTTCGTCTGTCATGCTGCTTTACCCATATTTTGGTTTGGTCGTTTGGATATTTTACTTTCTTCCGTGGCAGAACCTCGGAACTCTTTTGGTTCGGAGTTCTTGTAGTACTTCTGTTTTTCAGGCGGTAATTTTTCGATTTCCGACCTCGATAAGAAGCGCAGGAAATCGTAATCTTTGCCTTCCTTGGGGGATAGTTCTTCCGCGTAGGCGTAGCTATCGAAATCCTCAAAGATATCGCCCTCGTTCACGTACTGCGTTTCCTGGTAGTTTCCCGTGCCCGATTCGAGATACAGTTCGACGTCACGCCAATCGCCAAACTCACGACACTTGAACGTCGTACGTTCAATGCCGCCCGCCCAATTCTTTTCATGTACTAATTCTTGCACTTCGATAAAACGGGCGCTCAACTCTCTTATATTCAGATCGATCAGCTTTGCTCTTTGAATCGCTAAATAGAAATTGTAAAGGTTGTGGCGGTGTATTTCGAAAAGACGGCTGACCCGTTCGGGGAAGGTAGAGCTCTTCCTGCTGTCGTAGTATCGTTTCGATTCGTCCATGAAAACAACGCTTCCAGGCGGCAGAGCCAAAGTGTCCATGCCTTCGTCGGATACGCCTACATAATAGCCGTTGACATAGTAGGGTTCGAAATATTCTTCGTAACCTACTAAATACCTGGCTTTATAGTTCGAGTAGATCGGCGGTTTATCGGGTAACGATAGGGGAGTTCTGCGCGTTCTGTTCAGCTCTCTGATCTTCTCGCAGGAACGCTCCCAAATCTCGTTGCCCTCGCTTTCGTACAGCATTTTCATGAAGTACGTCATCAATGCCGATTTACCGATACCAGGCTTTGCAAAAATGATTGTGATCATCTACGCCCCCGAATATTTTCCGAAAAGGGCTTGACTTTTTTCGGAATATCGCATATACTATAACCATGTGAAACCCTTTCGGGGGTGTCCCACTCAGAGCAAGTGGGTTAGTAGACACGGATTAGTTGCGCTGATCCGTGTTTTTTATTTCTTTGTCGGTCTGCCTTTCATTTGCCGAACTTTGTTGCGATTGTCTTTTGCGCGAGCACTTTCACCTTGAAAGCAATCGATCGCTATTTGTGCGGAATCGCGAAGGGTTAAATCCTTGTTTCGGTTGTTCGGTCTGAACTTTTTGCCGTACGTAATATCTTTTCCCGTATCGTCTTTCGTTTGCACGTAAGGACGATATTTAGATATCTTTTCATCGTTCAGCGGTTTCCCTTTGGGGCTCCCTTTGGTTAATTTAACAAGCGCACGTTTGCTTCCGTGTTGCGCCACGACAACCGCTTTTCGGTAGTTGCCTTTGTTTTCATAGCCTGGTTTTCGGTAGCCGCCTTGATCCTCGAAATATTCGTCGCGGGTTTGTACGGTTCTTCCGATTTCTGTTTTATCTTTCTTTTTAGCCATAGTGTAACCTGTGAGAACTCCCGCCCCGCAATCCCGCGGGGCGGGTGCCTTTCTCTTATTTCATTTTAACAGTGATCTTTTTCATGCCGCCTTTTTTGAGCGCCGATTCGAAGGCGCGCATATTGGCGGGCGTGCGGTCGTGATATTCCCGTTTCGTCGTAGAAGTGTACTTTCCGTTCGTGCTCCTGGAAACGCTTTTCGTAATCGCGATCTTGTTTTCGGTAAGCGAGATTTCAGTTGCGCCCTTAAAGAGCTCGTCGCCCGAAGTGCGTTTTACAGGCGGCCTCGCCGTCTTTGCGGGTTTCTTCGTCGTCGACTTTGCGCACGGTTTCTTTGCCGCGGTGCGCGCCATAGACTTTTTGGCGGTCTTTTTCGCGGGCGAAGTTGTCCGCGCCGTTTTACTCTTCGTCTTTTTCTTCGTCATAATCTTTCTCCGATTTCTTATTTTTTTCTTTTTGGGCTTTTGCCCGTTTGCGTTTCTCCCGTCGTTTGGAAGAAGCTTTAATCGCCTTTCCCAATAATCGGAAGGGCGTTACGAATAGCCCAATAATACCTTTTACGAGCTGAACGATCAGCGGGAACAGGTAGATGATCAGCACGACCACGAGGAGCAGGAACGGAATGGCAAGTACTACGATAATCCATTCCCACCATTTCAGATCGCCTTTAAACAGTCGTTGCACGAAATCTTTCAGCCATTCCCAAAACGAATTTTTCCCACCAAAAGGATTTAAAGGCGTTGCGGGTTTGTTATCGGGCGGGGCGTTCGGATCGGGCGTTTGCTTGTTGTCTACCACGCCGAGGTTGTACGTTTTACCTGCTGTTTCGAATTTCAAACGTAAAACGGTAACGTCGGAAACTTCCGTGCGTTTCGTGGAATTTCCAAACGCGACATTTAGATAAATTCGGTTAAAATTGGCAAACCGCAGTACCCATTTCTTTCCGAAGAGGTTATCGATTGCACTTTGCGTTAATTTGTTGTTTTTCTTAAA
>JAETTR010000157.1 GCA_021768985.1 Bacillota bacterium | reverse complement strand
AAACGGTTCAGCGAATAGTCGTTCTGCGGAGGCGGAACGAGCGCGGGCTCTGTTGCGGGCGCGGGGCGGGGAACGGGAATTTCTTCCGCGGGTTTTGCGGGCGCTTTCGTCTGCTTCGGCGGGCGTTTGGCGGATTTCTGCCGCGCGGTTTTAGGCTTCTGGGCGGCGTTCGGGTACACGACGAGGGTATCTCCCGCGTGGGTGCGCGAGAGCGGATATTCGGTGCGTACTCCGTTGTGATAGGCGACGAACGCGGGTTCCGCCTCATCGCCGCAGATCACGTCGCACACCGCGCCGAGCGATTCGCCCGTATGGGTAAACACGGGCGACATGACGGGCGCGGGAATTCCCGTCGGTTCGGCAAGGCGCGCGTTGCCCGCGATCAGCGCGTCGCCGCAGGATAGGATCGCGCGGGCGGGCAGAATAAATTCTTCCGCATCGTCGTCGGCGCAGGTCAGGCAGGAAAGCTTTTTATAGTCGCGCGAAAGGCGCGCGCCGTATACGAATCCGAGCTTTTCGCCCGCGGGGGAGAGTACTTGTTTTCCGATCAATGATGAAATTTGCATATTTTTCTTACCTCGTGCTTTAAACTTATGCGCCCCGTTGCGGGAGAACGCGTGCGTCTTTTGCGGAAAGAGTAAAGTTTTTGACGAAAACTTCGTCATGGTAAAATGTAACGCAGGAGCAATTTTTTTTGAAAACTGTTGACTTTTTTCCGCGCGTACCATATAATAATCGCAAGGACGGAACGCAAGGAGATCTGTATGGAATGGCTGAACGAAGGCGCGGGCTTGATCGCGCTGATTTCTCTGATCGTAACGGTGGTGCTCTCGGTAATCACCATCTGTATTCTCGTGGGGCTTCGCAACCGGATCGCCGTGCAGAAGCTCAATTTTCTCGGCTTCTTTTCCACCGACGTGGAAACGCGCAGTAATTACGCCGAGCTTACGGTGGGGAACAAATCGCTGAACGAGGTCGCGATCGTCGAGCTCGGGATCCGCAACGGACGGGTGAATTTCGATCTCACCTCTCTCTATCGCAAAAAGTGCGGGCTTTCCTCCGAGGTGCGCATCGTCGTGGAACAGCGTAGCTCCATTCGCTTCACTTTGACGGAAGAGGAGCTTTGGGGGGTTCTCGTGGACGGAAAAAAGGGCAAGACGCTGAAAAAGCTTCGTCTTTACGCCGTCGATCTGACGGGGAATCTCTATAAAGGAAAAATTCCCGCCGTGCACAAGCTGCTGCAACAGTCCATGTTGCGGGTCAAGGCGGGAGCTGCCGCCGCGCCCGCGGTCGCGGCGTTCCCCGTAGCGGCGCAAACGCCCGCGCCCGAACCGCAGGAGCAAGCGGAAGAAAGAACGGAAGAGCAGGAACAAGCATAACGGCTCGTACCGATACATAAAATAACCTGTCGGCAACGGCGAGCGAATCGCCTCCGCCGGGAGGTTTTTTTATATGAAGAAAATCGTGAGCATTGCGCTGTGCGCGGGGTTGATTCTGCCCGCCGCGGCGGCTTTCGGCGGGTGTTCGAAGAAAACGGGCGGACGGGAATCGTACGAGATGAATCTTGAATACTTTCCCGAAACGCGCACGCTTTCGGCGGACATGTCCGTTACCGTACCCAACCGCACCGAGAACGCGCTCGAAGAGCTCAAATTTCAGCTCTGGGCGAACGCCTACCGCGAGGGGGCGAAGTATACGCCCGTATCCGATCTGTACGAATCGGCGGCGTATTATAAGGGGAAGAGCTACGGCGGAATTTCCGTGACGGAAGTCGGGAACGCCGAAGGGTTTTCGGTGACGGGGGAGGACGAAAACGTTCTCTCCGTCCGACTGACCAAGCCCCTCTATCCCGCCGAGAAAACGACGCTGAACTTCAAGTTCGACGTCACGCTTGCGGAAATCAATCATCGGCTCGGGGTCGGGGAACACGGGGTGAACCTGTCGCACTTCTATCCCGTGCTCTGCGCGTACGGACAGCAGGGATTTCTGGAATACGTCTATGCGGAGAGCGGCGATCCCTTCGTAAACGAGTGCGCCGATTTCAAGATCACGCTCACCGTGCCCGAAAACTACACGGCGATTTTCAACGGCACGGGGGAATACGTCGCACAAAACGGAAAAAAAGCGTATCATATAGTAGCGGAAAACGTACGGGACGCGGTGTTCGTGCTGGGCACGGATTACAAGAGCGTAAAGGCGACTGCGGACGGCGTGCCCGTCGAGTATTTTTATTACGCCGATGAAGCGCCCGAACTCGCGCTCGGGGCGGCGGTCGAGAGCCTGAGCTATTTCTCGGATACCTTCGGCGACTACGCCTACCCGCGCTATACGGTCGTGGAAACGGACTTCCCCTACGGCGGCATGGAATACTCGGGGCTTTCCATGATCTCTTCGGCGTTGCGCTCTTCCGAAACGCCCGTCGCCGTCGCGCACGAAACGGCGCACCAGTGGTGGTACGCCATGGTCGGGAGCAATCAGTTCGAGCGCAGCTGGCAGGACGAGGGGCTTGCCGAATTTTCCACCGCGCTCTTCCTGGGCGAACACGAAAAGTACGGAATCACGTACGACGAGGCGGTGTCGTCGAGCGAAAAATCCTACCGCGCGTTCTTTTCGGTCTACTCGCAAATCAACGGGGAAGCGGATACGAAAATGGACCGCCCGCTCACCTCGTTCAAGGGGGATTACGAGTACCGCAACATCGCTTACGACAAAGGGGTCATTCTTTTCTCGCGGTTGAAGAGCACGCTCGGAGACAGGAAGTTCTTTAACGGACTGAAAAAGTACGCGGAAAAATACAACGGAAAAATCGCTTCGGGCGAAGATCTAGTCGCCTGCTTCACGGCGGCGAGCGGGAACGCGGAGGGGGTGTTCCGTTCCTTTACCGAAGGACTTTGCGTCATCTGAAAAAATTTTTTTGAAAAACAGTTGCCAAATCGGAACGTATAAGGTATAATAAATTCCGCGCAAAGGTGTTTCCCTTCGCCGCGCACCAAACATAGGAGTGGAAAATGGACGCTGCCCCAAACAACCGATGTGTTGTTACAACCGAACGATTCCGTGTGGAAGGTAAAGCGTAAGGCCGGTTTTTAACGCATTTCCGAACGCACGGAGATTTTTCCCGTGCGTTTTTTGTTGCCCGAAAAGGCAAATGCTATACAAGGCGGAAATGCTTATGATTAAATTTTTCAAGTCGGAAAAAGGACTTTCTACCGAACGGCTCGAGGCGTTCGAGGAGGGCTGCTGGATCGATCTCGTAAACCCGACCGACGACGAGGTCGAGGACGTGACCGCGCTCACGGGGATTCCCGAAGAGATGCTCAAAGCCGCCCTCGACGAAGAGGAAACGGCGCGTTGCGAGCGCGACGAGGGCGCGTTCATGTGTCTGCTTGATACGCCCATCATTACGGATACGGACGAGGGCGACACCTACGAAACTATTCCTATCGCGCTGATCTACAATAAGAAATGTCTGGTCACCGTTTCTCTGCGCGGGAATTCCGTGCTCGGGGACTTTATCTCCAACCGCGTCAGGATCGACACCTCCCAGCCCATGCTGTTCCTGCTGACCTTCATGATGGGAAACGCGAAGCGGTTTCTTTCGAGTCTGCGGCAGATCGATAAAAAATCCCTCCGCACGCAGGCGGAGCTCCACCGTTCCATGAAGAACAAAGAGCTCATTCAGATGCTCGAACTCGAAAATTCCCTCGTGTATTTTTCCACGTCGCTCAGCTCGAACATCAGCGTCTATAATAAAATGGAAAAGATGCCCGCGATTACGGACAACGAGGATTACAAGGATCTGTTCGACGACGTCGTGATCGAAACCCGTCAGGCAGTGGAAATGTGTAATATCTACCGCGACATTTTGTCGGGCACGATGGACGCGTACGCTTCCGTCATCTCCAACAACGTGAACACGGTCATGAAGTTGCTCGCCGTCATTACGTTGATCATCTCCATTCCCACGCTCATTGCGAGCTTGTGGGGAATGAACGTCGCCGTTCCGTTCGGCGGTTCGCCGTGGGGGTTCTGGGTGATTATCGGCATCAGTATCGTGTTGACGGGCGTTACTGCGTTCTTTATCATTCGTTCCACGAATTCGATCAAGATCAAAA
>JAETTR010000156.1 GCA_021768985.1 Bacillota bacterium | reverse complement strand
ATTTTTTCATGAGATAAGGCGCAACTTCCTTATCGTACTGAGCCTTCAATCTGTTCGGCTCTTGTTTCGCAGTAGCCTTTTCCGCGGTCTTTGCCGCAGTCTTCTTTTCTGCCATAACCATTCCTCCGCCCGATTATTCCTTGGTTTCATCGGCGGTCGTCGTTGCTTCCTCATCCGCCTTCTTGGTGCTGCGCTTTCTCGTGCGCTTCTTGGGCGCTTCCGCTTCTTCCGCGGGTTTCACCTTCGACTTCTTCACGAACGCCTTGTCCAGCGTCGCGCCGCACTTCTTGCAAACGCGAACCTTCTTGTCGCCGACGACGGAGTGCCCGACTCTCGTCGCTTTGCCGCACTTGTCGCACACGACTTCCACGTTGCTGACGTCGATGGGCGCTTCTTCCGTCACGATCTTGCTGGTCTCGTTCGCTTTTCTCGCTTTTTCGTGCTTATGGACGATGTTCACGCCCTCTACCGCAACCTTGTTCGCCTTGGGGAAGGTTGCAAGCACTTTACCTTGTTTGCCTTTGTATTTGCCCGTAATTACGAGTACGGTATCGTTCACTTTTACGTTCATTGCGGCGCCTCCTTAAAGTACCTCGGGAGCGAGGGAGATGATTCTCATGTAATCCTTCTCTCTCAGTTCTCTCGCGATGGGCCCGAAGATACGGGTTCCTTTGGGTTGCTTCTGGCTGTCGATGATTACCGCCGCGTTGTCGTCGAAGCGGATATAGCTACCGTCCGCACGGCGGATCCCCTTCGCGCTTCTCACGATGACCGCCTTAACGACGTCGCCTTTCTTCACGGCGCCGCCGGGGGTTGCCGTTTTCACGGAAGCGACGATCACGTCGCCGATGTTGCCGCTTCTGCGGAAAGAACCGCCGAGCACGCGGATACACATCAGCTCTTTCGCGCCCGAATTGTCCGCTGCTTTGAGTCTTGTCTGAGGTTGTATCATATCATCTCTCCTTCCGCATTACTTCGCCTTCTCGACGATCTCGGCGACTCTCCAGTTCTTGTCCTTGCTGAGCTTGCGCGTTTCCACGATTCTCACTTTGTCGCCTACGCCGCACTCGTTCTCTTCGTCGTGCGCCTTAAACCGTCTGGTTTTGGTAATCGTCTTTTTATAAACGGGGTGCTTGCTCTTGTCGGTCACGGCAACGACCACCGTCTTATCCATCTTGTCGGAAACAACGATTCCGACTCTTTCTTTTCTTAAATTTCTTTCCATGTCGCTCCTCCTTACGCCTTCGCCTGACGGGCGCGGATTTCCGTATTCACTTTTGCGATATCCCGCTTGCACGTTCTGATCGACAGGGGATTCTCAAGCTGTCCGGAAGCGTGACGGAACCGAAGATTGAAGAGCTCGCTTTTTAAATCCTTTAACTTCTTGTCGAGCTCGACGTCGGTCATGTTGTGAAATTCATTCCCTTTCATCAGCCTTCACCGCCTTCTGTCGTATTTTCGGCGCTAACCGCCTGTTCTTTCTTCACGAATTTGCATTTGATGGGAAGCTTGTTCGCCGCAAGGCGCATAGCCTCTCTCGCCGTTTCTTCGGGAACGCCCGCCATTTCGAACATGACTCTGCCGGGCTTGACGACCGCGACCCAGAATTCCACCGAACCTTTACCGGAACCCATACGCGCTTCGGCGGGGTGGCGGGTGATCGGCTTATGAGGGAAGATGTCGATCCAGACCTGACCGCCGCGCTTGATGAAACGGGTCATAGCGATACGCGCCGCCTCGATCTGGTTGGATTTGATCCACGCCGCTTCTTCCGCGACGAGACCGTATTCGCCGTACGCGACGATATTTCCTTTCTGCGCAGAACCCTTCAACGTACCGCGGTGCTGCTTTCTTCTTTTTACTCTTTTCGGAATTAACATGATTTCCTCCTTACGCCTTCTTCGCGGCTTTCAGGACTTCGCCCTTGTAGATCCAGCACTTTACGCCGATCATACCGAAGGTCGTGTGCGCTTCCGCAAAGCCGTATTCGATATCCGCGCGGAGCGTCTGAAGAGGAATGCTCCCCTCGTGATAGTGCTCCGTACCCGCGATTTCGCGTCCGTCGAGGCGTCCGCTAACCTGCATCTTGACGCCCTTGACGCCCGCGCGCATGGTCTTGCCGATCGCCTGCTTCATTGCGCGGCGGAAAGACATACGCTTTTCGAGCTGCGCCGCAACGCCTTCCGCAACGAGCTGCGCGTCCGCGTCGGGCTTGCGCACTTCGGTTACGTTGATTGCCACGGGTTTGCCCTTCGTAAGCTTCGCGAGGTCTTTCTTGATCACTTCGATCTCCGAACCCGCCTTGCCGATCAGCACGCCGGGACGGCCCGTATAGACGGTCACGACGATCTTGCCCGCAGTTCTCTCGATCAGAATTTTGGAAATCGCCGCCGCGTAGTACTTCTTTTTCAGGAAGGTGCGGATGACATTGTCCTCTTTGAGATACGCCGCAAATTCCTTCTTATCCGCATACCACTGGGTATCCCAGCCTTTGATTACGCCGACTCTCAATCCGTGGGGATTTACTTTCTGTCCCATATTATATCTCTCCCTCCGCTTTCTTCACGTCGAGTATCACCGTGATGTGGCTCGTTCTCTTTAAAATCGCGTGTCCTCTGCCCTTGCTGACGGGTTGCATCCGCTTTAACGACGTACCGCCGTTTGCGAAGCATTCCGCGACGAACAGATCGTTTCTGTCCATGCCCTGATTGTGCTCCGCGTTCGCAACCGCGCTCATGAGCACCTTGCAGGCGGGCGCCGCGCCGCCGTTCGTGCTGTGTTCGAGGATCGCCTGAGCCTCCCGCACGCTCTTGCCGCGAATGAGTTCGAGCACCGTGCGTACCTTGTAGGGAGAAACTCTGATATACTTTGCAACCGCGTAGGGGCGGGTATCTTTCTTCGCCGCGACTCTCTCGGTCTTTTTCTTCATATTACTTGCCATTTCCGTTTCTCCTTATTTCCCGGGCGATGTCGTCTTCGCCGTGTGTCCCTTGAACGTTCTCGTGGGAGCGAACTCGCCGAGCTTGCAGCCCACCATATCCTCGGTCACGTAAACGGGAACGTGTTTGCGTCCGTCGTAAACCGCAATCGTGTGTCCCACCATCTGGGGGAAGATCGTCGATGCTCTCGACCAGGTTTTGAGTACCTTCTTTTCATTCGCCTCGTTCATAGCCTCGATGCGAGCAAGCAGCTTCGCTTCGACGTAAGGCCCTTTCTTAACACTTCTCGACATATCTTTACCCTCCTCAATTGATTCTCTTCAAAATGAATCTGCTCGTAGGATTCTTCTTCTTTCTCGTCTTGTAGCCGAGCGCCGGTTTTCCCCAAGGGGTTTCGGGACCCGCGTGTCCGACGGGAGATTTGCCTTCGCCGCCGCCGTGAGGGTGGTCGTTCGGGTTCATAACCGAACCGCGCACCGTAGGACGGATGCCGAGGTGACGGGTTTTACCCGCTTTCCCGATGCGAATGATCTCGTGCTCGACGTTGCCGACCTGACCGATCGTCGCCTTGCAGGTGACGGGGATCAGACGCATTTCGCCGGAGGGCATTTTAATGGTCGCGTACTTGCCTTCGCGCGCCATGATCTGCGCGGAGATTCCCGCGCTTCTCGCGATCTGACCGCCGCGGCCGGGCTTCATTTCAATGTTGTGGATCATCGTGCCGACGGGAATGTCCGAAAGCGGAATCGCGTTGCCGACCTTGATATCGGCGCCCGCGCCGCTCATGACCTTATCCCCCGCGTTCAGACCTACGGGCGCGAGAATGTATCTCTTTTCGCCGTCGGCGTAAACGAGGAGCGCGATGTTCGCGCTGCGGTTGGGATCGTACTGAATGTTCTTCACCGTTGCGGGAATTCCGTCTTTGTTGCGCTTGAAGTCGATGATGCGGTACTTCTTTCTGTTGCCGCCGCCGATGTGGCGCACGGTGATTCTGCCCGCGTTGTTTCTGCCGCCCGACTTGCGCTGATCTTCGAGCAGAGCGCGCTCGGGCTTGTTCTTGGAAATCTCTCCGTACACGGGAACCGTCATCAGACGGCGGGCGGGAGAGGTCGGTTTATATCTCTTGACTGCCATTTTTCATTCCTCCGGATATTACGACAACGAATTGAAAGCTTCGATGGGCTTGCTG
>JAETTR010000155.1 GCA_021768985.1 Bacillota bacterium | reverse complement strand
GCGGAGGATATCGCGGCTTACCAATACGTGCAATTCGTGATTTACAGTGAATCGGACGAGACGGCGGGATTATGGACGTTGACCGCCAAGCTGACGGATATCGTAAAAGGGAAAAACGTGGTACAGATTCCCGCCGCGGCGTTCCTTACGGCAATCAACGCAAGTTCGGCGGGAGAGATCGGTCTCCAGATGGTAACTCCCAGCAACAATACGTTCGTGTATTACTTTGAAGATTTCATTGCGGTAAAAGACGTGAAATTCGCCGATCTGCCCGAAGACTTGGATTACGACGTGTTGCAATCCTTCGAAACGGCGGAAACTGCCGAAGTGCAGAAAACGGATGCGGAAAGCGGGGAATTGATCGATGAATTCCAAGCTTGTACGGTTACTACGGAGCATACGGCAAAGGATAACGCCGTAACGTTTAGCACCACGAAAGCAAGTCAAAAGTTCCGCGTGAAGCTTACCAAACAGGACGGAACGGCGTACACCGCCGAAGAACTTGCCGAATACGACGAGCTTTGGTTACACCTCTACTACGTAAAAGTGGATTCGTCAAAGAAAAACGCGAATTTTTCGATCGGTGATTACGAGATCGCCAAAGGGATCGAAGAGGGCGTTCACGTGATTAAAATCAACGTGGAACAGCTGCTCGAAGTGTTGGATTCGGTATACGCAGACGGTTGGCTGACCGTCAAGGTGACGAACGGCGCACAGAAATACGTCATTACGATCGACGAACTTCTCGGCGTGCGCGCGGCGGAAACTGCGCCGACCGATCCCGTGACGCCCGATCAACCCGCGGAACCGACCGATTAACAAAAAAATACCGCGTCGGGGAAATCCCGACGCGGACCCTGCGGGGTATTACGATTTCACCGACTTGCGGTAGTCTTTCGGCAGAATGTTCTTAACCCGATAGAACATTTTGGAAAAGTGCGAGCTGTCGTAAAAGCCGCAGTCCTGCGCGATCTGCGAGATCGACGCGTCGGTATGCTCGAGCATCTTGCAGGAGTTCTCCACGCGAATCGTCAGCAGATAGTCGGAAGGAGAGCATTTGCAGAGCTTGGCAAACTGTTTGAGGAGGGTGGAGCGCGACATGTTGGCGACCCGGCTCAGGTCGGCAAGGGTGACGTCCTCGGCAAAGTTGTTTTCGATATAGGCAAGCACGTGCAAAAGATCGGGCAGCGCGGGCACGGAGTCCTGCGGGAGGGTGTTGGAACCCGAAATGAGCGAAACGGCAAGATCGCAGATCAGATTGAGAATTTTTACGTTTTTGTTCGTTTCGTTGAGCGGATCGCCGATGTGCCCCTCGCAAAACGCGAGCAGTTTATTGATCTCGTGCAAATAGTAAATAAATTCCGCGTTGTTGATGTTTGCAAACATTTTGATATTGTTGTTTTTCCGCAGTTGCGGCTCGATGTTGAAGAAGAGGGAATACCCGTTTATGTTCTTCAAAATGCTTTCGTATTCGAGCATGAACTTTTTGGAAAGCAGAATATGCAGAATTTTCAGATGCTGCGCCGGCGCCTCCTCGTAACCGTGCGGAATGTGCGGCGGAATGATGAACACGTCGCCCATGAGCGCGGGAAAGCTGTTTTGCCCGATGATATGCGTTCCGCTGCCTTCGGTAATGATGTTGATTTCGTAAAAATCGTGGAAGTGCACCGCGAGCGGGAAATCGTTCTCGTGCACGTAAACGGCGGAAAGAATGTGCTCGGAAGCCTTCGCGTCGTCGAGCGGGATCCGGTAACGCGCGTCGAGCGCTTGCTCGAAGGAATAAAACGATCTGGATTTTTCGGGCGGCATACGATCTCCTCTGAATGCAAACCGGCGTTTGCAAAAAACTTTTTTCCTATTTTATCACAACTATGAATGAATTGCAACATATAAAACCAAATAAGACGAAATTCTTCCGCAAAGGAAACATTTCGTTCATCATAGCCTCGGTCGTGCTGTGTCTGTATTCGCTCACCATGCTGTTGCCCGTGTACTTTCTCGTCGTCAATTCGCTGAAGGAGGGCTTCGAGTTTTTCGACAACGCCTGGGCGCTTCCGAAGCATTTTTACTTCAAGAACTACGCGCTGGCGTTCGAGCTCGGGGTGGACGGCGTTTCGATTCTGCAGATGTATCTCAATTCCGTCCTGCTCACCGTTCTGACGATTATCGTGTCCACGGCGGCGACGACGGTTACGGCTTACGTGCTGGCGCGCTTCCGTTTCCGCGGCAGGGATATCCTCCTCGCGATCGGGATCGGCGTAATGCTCATTCCCGACCTCGGGGGATCGGCGACCATTTACAAGCTGTTCGTCGATCTGCACATGATCGACACGTGGTTTATCATCGTCAAGTTCGCCTCTCCCTTCGGGCTGATGTTTCTGATAACGTACAGCATGTTCCGTACGGTTTCGGGCACCTATGCGGAGGCGGCGAAGATCGACGGCGCGAGCGAGATGCGTATTTTTCTCGAAATTATGTTGCCCATGGCAAAGGGCTGTATCGGCATGATGTGCGTTATGACGGCGATTTCGAGCTGGAACGATTACTATACGCCGTACATGTATATGCCGTCCGTCAAGACGCTTGCGCTGGGGATGCAAGAGCTCTCGGAAGAAGCGGCGACCTATTCGAACTACACCGAGCTTTACGCGGCGATGGTGCTTGCGGTGCTTCCCATGCTGATCCTGTTTATCACAATGCGCAAAACAATTATCAACAACGCCGTAGCCGGCGGATTAAAAGGCTAATCTGATATCGATTAAGGAGAAAATATTATGAAAGCAAACTTCAAAAAGAGCTTCTGGAAGAAAGCGGCGGCAGGGCTGATGGCGATTGGTTTATTCGCGCTTGCCGGTTGCGGCACGAGCGGCGCGGGGAACACCGACGACAAAATCGGTCGCGATCCCAAAAATCCGCCCGTGTATACGTCGGAAGAGACCTTCCGCACCGCCGCGTGGGGGCTTCCGCCCAACGCGGGCGTCGGCTCGGGAAAGTATAAGGACAATCCCAATTATGCGACGGAGGAGAACTACAAGACGATGGCGGACTGCGGGTTCGTATATGCGATGCCCACGCAGGACTTCAACGACGACAACGTGTTCAACACCCTCGAGGTCGCGCAAGCCGCGGGAATGAAGGTGCTGGTGCGCGATCTGCACCCGCAGGGCGTTCAGTACAGCATTCAGCTCGGCGGAACGTACGAAGAGGCGCGCGCCCGCTTCAACGCGAGGACGGACGCGCTCAAAGCGCGGTATGACAAATTCAAGGAATACGAGTCGTTTGCGGGCGTTCTTGCGTACGACGAGCCGGACACCACGCTGTATCCCGCGATCGCGGCGGGGCAGGATTGGTTCCTGAAACACTATCCCGAGTACGAATATTACGTAAACCTGTTGCCCAACTACGCTTCGGCGAACCAGCTCTTCGGCGCCGACGCCAATAAGGGGTATACCTACGCCGACCACGTGAGCATGTTTGTCGAAGAAGTGAATCCCACCTTCATCAGCTACGATCATTATCCGATCGTGCAGGACGTGTACGGACAGAAAGCGCTACTCGACGATTTCTATTACAACCTGTATGTGTTTGCGAACGAATCGAAGAAAAACGATATCCCGTTCTACATTTATTTGCAGACGATGGGATTCCACAGCAACGCGCCTCTGGAGAGCTATGCGGAATTCGCCTGGCAGTCCTATACGAGCATGGCGTTCGGCGTGCGCGGCATTCAATGCTTCTGCTATTGGACGTTGATGGAGGAAACGAACAACGTGACGAGCGGTTGCGTGGATCGAGACGGCACCATTCTTCCCACCTACGGCTGGGTTCAGACGGTGTTCAACGAAATCAAGTCCTTCGAAGAAGTGTATATGTCCTTCGATTGGGACGGGTTCAAGCTCTACGAGGCTTCCTCCGTCGAGAACGACATGTTCTCCATGATTAGCAACAACCAGCTCGAAGAGCTCAAAGGGGTCAAGTCCGTAAACACCGATCAGGATCTCATTGTCGGGCAGTTCCTCGACGACGAGGGCTATCCCGCCTTCATGGTCAGCAACGCGTCCTCGCCGTTCCTGTTGGAGAGCGCGAACGTAACGATGGAGTTCGATTCCTCCGTGACGACGGCGATCGTCTACGCGAAG
>JAETTR010000154.1 GCA_021768985.1 Bacillota bacterium | reverse complement strand
CCGAGCTGTTTTTCGATCTCTTCCAGAATTTTATCCGAGCCCTTTACGTAGCAAGCCGTTCCCAGACAGATACTGATGCGGTTCTTTCCCTTGGGTTTTAAGGAAAACTGCGAGTAGAACGTTACTACCCCGTACACCTCGGAGAGGGAAATTCCCAAGCCTTCCGCAATCGTCTTTTGCACCTGAAGGGGCAGATAACCGTAAATACCTTGCGCCTCCTGTAAAATATGCATCAGACAACCGGGAGTCGAGCGCGATGCTTCTATGACGGCTTTGAGTTTTGCCTCTTGTTCCGCCGTTCCGCATTTCGCTTCACATTTTGCCATAACACCCTCCTTGTCGTTCCGCATTGCCGAAATCTGGAAAAAGGCAAGCGTCCATTAGTATATATTGGATTATAACATAACGTAAAGAATTTTTCAAGGTTATTTCGAGATTTGTCGCAAAATGTCGTAAAAAATTTTATTAACTATTTTGTATGAAATTGGCAAAACCGCTTTTTTCGGAACGAAAAACGTTCAATCTTCTTTTCGCCCGAGCAAATCGTCAAGCGATACGTCGAACAAATCCGCAAGCTTGATCAGATTCTCCAGGGTCGGTTCCGCGGAACCGTTTTCGTATCGGATGTAGGAGGGTTGCGAAATGCCGAGACGTTCGGCGACTTCTTTTTGCGTCAGTTTGTTAAGCGTCCGCAATTCCGCCAATCTTTTTTGAAATACAATCATAATTACCTCCCGAAAAATATATCATATTGCCGACCGTAAAGTCAAACGGCGAATCTTTCCCATCGGCGCGCTCTGAAAATTTTTCTAAAAAACGCTTGACAAGATACCCCTCTGGGGTATATAATGCAAATACCCCAGAGGGGTATCCGAAGGAGATTGCTATGAAAGATTGCTGTAATACGACCGTAAAAAAGAAACAGCGGAGCGAAGAGGAGAAGCGGGAGATCATCACCCGGTTGAACCGGATCGGCGGACAGATCGCTGGGATCAGGAACATGGTGGAAGAGGACCGCTACTGCGACGACGTGCTGATCCAGCTTTCCGCCGTAAACAAGGCGGTAAAGGGGCTTGCCAACGTAATTCTGGATGCACACATGCATACTTGCTTAATCGAGCATATTAAGGAAGGGGATTACTCGGTGGTGGACGAAATTACCGATCTGTTCAAGAGGTTTCAATGAAAAAGAAATTTACGGTGACGGGCATGACCTGCGCGGCGTGCGCTTCGGGAATCGAACGCACGGTAAAAAAATTAGACGGCGTTTCTTCCTGCGCCGTTTCCCTCATGGGAGAGAGCATGGAGGCGGAGTTCGACGAAGAAAAGCTTACGCCCGAGGAGATCGAAGCCGCGGTGCAATCGCTCGGTTACGGCGCGTACGATTACGGGAACGCGCCCGCGAAAAAAGAGCGGGGGCTGACGCTGTTCCGCCGCTTTCTGATTTCTCTCGCGCTCATGATCCCCGAAATGTATCTCGCCATGGGGCACATGATCTCTCATGCGATCGTGCCGCACGGCTGGTGGAACTACGGGTTTCAGATCGCGCTGACCCTTGCCATACTCGCCGTCAACTACAAATTTTTCGTAAGCGGCGTGCGGGCGGCGGTCAGGCTGGTGCCCAACATGGACACCCTCGTCACCCTCGGCGCGGCGGTATCCTTTGTGTACAGCCTTGTTACGGTGATTCTTTATCCCGATCATTCCACGCTATTCTTTGAATCGGCGGCGATGATCGTGACCCTCGTCACCCTCGGCAAGTGGCTCGAGGACCGCAGTAAAAGGCGCACGGGGCGGGAGGTGGAGCGGCTGCTTTCGCTCGCGCCCGATACCGTGACCGTAGAACGGGAGGGCAGACAGGTTGCTTTGTCCCTTTCTGAGGTGCGCGCGGGCGATCTTCTGATCGTGCGGCAGGGGGAATCGGTCGCCGCGGACGGACGGGTGGAGGAAGGGCACGCCTTCGTCGATCAGTCCGCCGTGACGGGGGAGAGTCTGCCCGTAGAGGTTGCGGCGGGCGACCGCGCGACGAGCGCCTCTCTCGTAAAGAGCGGGTACCTGAAAATCCGTTGCGAGCGGGTGGGCGAGGATACCATGCTCGCGGGAATCATCCGCATGGTAAAGGAAGCGGGCGCGAGCAAGGCGCCCATTCAGGCGCTTGCCGACAAGGTCGCGGCGGTGTTCGTGCCCGTCGTGCTCGGGATTGCGCTCGTCACCTTCCTCGTCTGGTACTTTACGACCTGGAGTCTGTTCAACGCCTTTAATTACGGCGTGAGCGTTATCGTCATTTCCTGTCCGTGCGCGCTCGGGCTCGCCACGCCCGTGGCGATCATGGCGGCGACGGGGCGGGGCGCTTCGCTCGGCGTGCTCTTCAAAAGCGCGGAGGCGCTTCAGCGCGCGGCGGGGGTAAAGACCGTTTTGCTCGATAAGACGGCGACGCTGACCGAGGGCAAACCGCAGGTCGTGTACTTCGAATCCCGAACGGACGAAGCGCGGGCGAAGTCGGTCGCGTACGCGCTCGAAAGCAAGCTCAATCACCCGCTCGCGCAGTGCATTGCCGAATACTGCGGCGGGGGCGGCGAAGCGCAGAATGTGGAGTATCTCACGGGCATAGGCGCCCGCGGCGAGGTGAACGGGAAAACGTACTATCTCGGAAACGAAAAAATCCTGCGTCACGCGGGCGTGGATTTCTCGGCGGAACGGGAGCTGTTCGAAAGACTCTCGCGCGAGGGAAAGACGGCGCTCTTTTTGGCGGACGAGCGGAGCCTGCTCGCGGTGTTCGCGCTCGCCGACACCCTGAAAGAGGGCAGTCGGGAGGCGGTCGCCGCGATGACGGAAATGGGGATTTCTTCTTTCATGATCACGGGCGACAACCGGTCGGTCGCGGCGTATATCGCGGCGGAAGCGGGAATCGGGGAAGGGCGGGTCTACGCCGAAGTGCTTCCCGAGGATAAGCTCTCGCACGTGCGCGAACAGATGTCGCTCGCCGCTTCCCGCAAGGAATGCGTCGCCATGATCGGAGACGGCATCAACGATTCGCCCGCGTTGAAAGAAGCCGACCTCGGGATCGCCATGGGGAACGGCACGGACGTGGCGATCGAGAGCGCCGACGCCGTACTCGTGGGCGGGGATCTGCGCGCCGCGCCCCGCGCGTTCGCGCTGGCGAAACGGACGATGCGGATCATCAAGCAGAACCTGTTCTGGGCGTTCTTTTACAACTGCGTGGGAATCCCGTTGGCGGCGGGCGTGTTCGCCTTTGCGGGGGTCGCGCTCAATCCCATGATCGCGGCGGCTTGCATGAGCCTTTCCTCCCTCTTCGTGGTGGGGAACGCGCTGCGCCTGGCCTATTTTATGAAAACGAAAAAACCGAAACATTCGGAACAAGGAGAATTATCTATGAAAAAGACTTTGACGGTGGAAGGCATGATGTGCATGCACTGCGTAAAGCACGTGCAGGACGCGCTTACGGGCGTTGCGGGGGTAGCTTCGGCGGAAGTGAATTTGAAGAAAAAGCGCGCCGTCGTGACCCTCTCGGAAGAGGTTGCGGACGAAGCGCTCGTAAACGCCGTGACCGCGGCGGGCTACGAAGTGAAAGAAGTGAAGTGAGCAAAAAAACGCCCTCCCTTGTTTGAAAGGGGAGGGCGCTTTTTTTATTTCTTTTCCTTTCTGCGCTTGTCGTTGATGATTTGCAGGGCGGCTTCGTCGATGACCGAAATGCCCTCTTCCTTGGCGATATTCACCATCTGCGTGAGCGCGGCTTTCAAAAAGATGCGGGGGATTTTCGTGAGCTTCGCGCACGCTTCGTCGGTGAATTTCACGTTCGGATCGATGCGCGAAGCGGCGTATTTTACCGATTGCACGTCGCCCTCCTTCGCCTGAATCTTTTCGGGAACGGGCTTTTTAAACGGAGAGTACCAGAAGTTCGTGCTGTCGCGGTAGCCGTAATCGACGGGTACGTTCGGGAAGTTCTTCGCCTTTACGCCGTTCACGATCGCGTCGTAATATTTTTCTTTCATTAAAATTTTATCGATTTTCAGAATGAAGTGCGCGCCGAATTTGCTCGTAATGCCGTTGAAATTGCGGTAGGGCGGTTCGTAGCCTTCGAGGTTGCCCGCTTTATCCTGATAAGCGTCCTCGAGCGAG
>JAETTR010000153.1 GCA_021768985.1 Bacillota bacterium | reverse complement strand
CCGTAGTTATTCATGCAATAAAATCCGTACCGTACTCCGTTCTTATAAATAATGAGCCCTTCTGCGCTGTCTTCCACCTTCACAATTCGGTGTCCTCTGTTCGCCATTACGCAACTTACGCTCACAGATTCGCTGTCCACCAGCCAATTCACAAGATCGATCGAATTAATCGCCTTATCGATGACAAACCCTCCGCCCTCTTTAGACCAGGTTCCTTTCCAATCGCTCTCCGCATAATAATCGTCCGGACGCGCCCATGTGAGCGTGGAACTTGCCGAAATAATTTTGCCGAGCTTTCCGCTTCCAACCGCCCTTTTTACAAGTTGTGCGGAATTGTTATAGCGGCACTGAAAAATAATTCCGTACCGAACATTGTACTTTTTCGCGCAAGCAACCGCCCTTTCCGCGTCCTCCAAAGAGATCGCCATCGGTTTCTCGCAGAGTACGTTTACTCCGTGCTCCATGGCGAATATGCTTACGGGCACGTGCAAATAGTGCGGCAGACATATATGCACGGCATCGAGATTTTTGCTTTCGATCATCTCCCGATAACTCGTATAAGAGGTACAACCATACTTCTCCGCTACTTCGTCCGCGCGCTCTTTTTTAATATCGCAACACGCGACGAGATCCGCATGAATCGAATGTTTGATGGAAACGAGATGCATGACGGATATTCTTCCGCAACCGATAATTCCCACCCGTAACCTTTTCTTCATAATTTATAACAAAACCTCGTGTCCCGTTTGCGCCGACTCATAAATCGCATCGAGAATTTTCATGAGTTCCACGCCGTCCTCCGCCGTTGCACGCAACGCTTCGCCGTCTAAAATCGCCGATAAAAAGTTTTCGATTTCAAGCGCATACTCCGAACCGTCAAACGCCGTTTGCGAAGGGAAGGCAATATCCGTCATGCGGTCAAGCATTACCCCGTGGTAAACGACGTTCGGATCGATCGTTACGCCGCCTTTATCTCCGAAGATTTCGATACAGCCAGAATCGTGCCCCGTGTTCAGGCTGTAACTCGTTTCCACCGTTAAAACGCTTCCGTTATCGAAACGGATCATCGCGCTCGCCAAATCCTCCACGTCGCATTTGTCCTTCTCGCCTAAACTGCCAGCCGAAACATACGCCTTCTTATCCTTCAACTGCGCGCGGTTATAAAGCCTGGCAAACGTTGCTCCGTACACCGACACGGGTTTCGGATTACCCTCGATATAACGCACGAAATCGATGATATGCACGCCCAAATCAATGAGCGGTCCGCCACCCGAACGTGCTTTATCCGCGAACCAACCTCCGGGATTTCCGTTCCTGCGTACGTAATTCGCACGCGCATAGTAGATATCGCCCAACTGCCCGTTTTGCACCAACTCGCGGCAAAAATCGGCATCTTTTCCAAAGCGGCGCACAAACCCGATTCCGAGCACCTTGCCCGCCTTCTCCGCCGCTTTTTTCAGTTCTGCCGCTTCTTTCGCATTCATCGCCATCGGCTTCTCGCAAAACACGTGACAACCCGCCTCAATTGCCGCAAGCGACGCAGGCACGTGCGCGTTGTTCCAGGTACAGACGCTTACCGCATCCAATTCAGGCAATGCCTCAAACATTTCGTTAAAATCGGTATACAAGCGTGTAACGCCGTATTTTGCGCCCTTTTCTTTAAGCGTCTTTTCATCGATGTCGCAGAATGCGTACAAGTCGCAACGCACATCGTTCTGATACGCTTCGATATGCACGGAAGAAATACTCCCCACACCGATGACCGCAATCTTTAATTTCTTCATTCTCACAACCTCTCTTTCAAGAATTTCACCGCAAGCGCAATATCGTCCGCGGGCGTTTGTCCGCACTCCCGCTCGATCGTCAGATATCCGTCGTAGCCGATCCCTTTGAGCGCGGCGAGATAGTTATCCCAAGGCACGTTCCCTTCCCCGAGCGGCGTTTCCCGAATATACTCCCAACCGATAGGTTCCAACCCGTAATGCTGCGGACAATACAGTCTGCGGGTATCGAACGGCTTTAACTGCTTCCCGTCCTTGGCGTGCGTGTGCACAATATAGTCTTTCAACGTATAGACCGCTTTTACCGGATCATCGCCCGCGCACATCACGAGATTTGCGGGGTCTAAATTTACCCCGACGCCGCGGCTATTCAGTTTATCTAGAAACTTTTTTAAAACTTCGGCTTTTTCGGGTCCCGTTTCCACTGCAAAATGCCCCTCTAAACTGTCGGCAAACTCCGCAAGAGAGCGACACACTTCGAGCATACTCTCATATTGTTTGCACGTTTCATCCTCGCTCACAACGCCGATATGCGTCGTCACCACGTCGGTTCCGAACTCCTTCGCAATTTCCATGATCTTCTTCTCGCGATCAATTAGCGCTTCGTCTCGCGTATAGTACATATCGCAACCGAAGTCCCCGCACAGCGCGGAAACAGCCATGCCCTCGCCGTCAATGATTTTCTTTACTTCTTGTATTTGCGGTTTTGTCATTTCCGCAAATACCGTTTCGGTACTCGCGTACATCTGTAAGCCCTCAATCCCGAGTTTTGCCGCATCTTTTACGCTTTCCGCAAATGGTTTACGAAAACTCTCCGCAATCACGCCGATTTTCATATTTTTCACGACTCCTTTTTATCGATTTTTTTCTATAATTATAGCAGAACTTCGCCGAAATCTCAATTACGTTTAAACTTTTTTTCCGTCACGAATGAAAGAACGGTAATAATACGCGGGCATAGCCGACCAACCGTGGCAAAGAGATCCGGCGCCGCCGAAATCTTTCTCGCCCGCCAATGTTTCCCAAAACGACGTGGCGCCCTCCTGCAACATATAACCGTACTTTTCGTCGATGTCGCCAAGCACGAAATCGGTATAACGATCCCGATCGGTTTCCAACAAGGCGTCGTACACAAAAGACGCAGTAGAAAGAGACGCGGGGATCAGCACGCCGTCCTTTTCGGCAATTCTTTCACATACCGTACGGGCATCGTCCCCGACCGCCGCGCCGCACAAAACCGCCAATGCGTTCCCGAACTCACTGAAATGCTCCGAATCCGTAAAATCCCGATATACGCCTTTTTCCGCGACGAAAAACGCTTCATGGATTTTAGCGTTAAGTGCGGCGATTTGTCTCGTATAACGCGGGCGCTTTCCGATTGCCGCGCGGATCGCATCGGTTTGCCTCATAGCAATCGACAGTAAGCAGTTCAACGGCAGATCGAACCGCTTTTTTTCTTCGGTGAAAATTTTCCCTTCCAGACCGTCCGACCATTCATAAAAATTCCAAAACGACTTATCGCCGTAAAAATTCGGTTCCAAACCGTTTTCGGTACGCAAGAGAAACAGGTCAAGCAGCGTCTGCAATTTATCGTAATATTTTTCCGCCAGCGTAATATCGCCCGAATATTGCAAATATTCGCGCATTTGCGTAAACCAATGCAACGAAAACGAGGGAATTTTCAATGCAAATGCGGCAGGAAAGCAAATAGACAAATATCCGTCCGCGCCTGAATCGTTGCAGATCAATTCCAAAGACGCGCGGGCGAAGGCAAATTCTCCAAACGCTAAATATCCGCAAAGCATTTGATTTCGGCTGTCCAAAACATACATTGCCTGTTCCCGCCACGGACAATCCTCATAATGGTCGTGCATACACAGTTCGAGCGTCCGCACGCAGGTATCGTATATTTTTTGCCGCAAAGGCGTAGACAAACGAAGCGGCTTTTTTTCGGCGTGGGGGTACTCTGCTTCGCGCAGTCCGCAACGCAAAACTTGAATTTGTTGTTCGCATTCCACTTGCAGATACCGCGCCCCGAACCGTAAAAACAAAGACGAAAAATCCGTTACCCCTTCCGGTACGGTAATATGCACCGAAAAATCCCTGCCTTCGATTTCCGAACGCACCGCGCCGTCGGCGATATGCTCGCCGTAACTCAATCGCACTTCTGCGACACAAGGCGCGCATACGGTAAGTTCGGGATAGCCCGCCTCTTCGCGTCCCAGATCAAACAGACACACCGAATCGTCGCGGGACAGCAATTTCCCTTCGCAAAATTTTCCGAGCCTTACTTTAGCAATCGGGCGGGAATACAACTCCGTGGCCATACCGTCTATGACCACGCTGTCGTGAAAACCGTCTG
>JAETTR010000152.1 GCA_021768985.1 Bacillota bacterium | reverse complement strand
TCACAGGTGAAGCCCTTTCCGACTTTTTTCTCTAAGAGCCGGTAAACAATCAGGCTGATATAGCAGGTCATGAAATGAGCTTTGATCCGGTCTTCCCGGCGGACAAATGCAGGACGCGAAATTTTTGGGCGACGACTTCCGCGAAGGACTGACCGCCGTGCTCTCCATCAAAATGAAGAACGTGCAGTTCGAGGGGCAGACCAAGACCAAGCTCGGCAACCCCGAGGCGCGCGTGCCCGTGGAGGGGAGCGTGGTGGAAGGACTGCGCGCGTGCGCTTCCGATTCGCGCAACAAAAAGGTATTTGAAGAGATCATCAAAAAGGCGCAGGGCGCGGCGCGGGTGCGGCTCGCGGCGCGGCAGGCGAAGGAGACGGCGCGCGCGAAGAACAGCATCGATTCGCTTACCCTCGTCGGGAAGCTCGCCGCCTGTTCGGGGAAGAAGCCCGAGCAGAACGAGCTGTTTATCGTAGAGGGCGATTCGGCGGGCGGTACGGCGAAGCAGGCGCGCGTGCGGCAGTTCCAGTCCATTCTGCCCCTGCGCGGAAAGCCGCTCAACGTGGAAAAGAAGCGGCTCGATCAGGTGCTTGCGAACGAGGAGATCCGCACGATCATCTCGGCGCTCGGCGCGGGAATTGGCAACGAGTTCAATCTCGACAAAATCAATTATCATAAAGTGATTATTTTATCGGATGCGGATCAGGACGGATTCCATATCCGCTGTATTCTGCTCACTTTTTTCTTCCGCTATATGCGTCCGCTCGTCAACGCGGGGCACGTATATATCGGTATGCCGCCCCTCTATAAGATCTACAAACAGAACGGCAGCGCGGAAGAGTACGCGTACGACGACGAGGAGCTGCAACAGAAGATCGATAAGGTCGGGCGGGGGTATTTGATTCAGAGATACAAAGGTCTGGGCGAGATGAGCGCGGAACAACTCTGGTCGACGACGATGGACCCCGCGCGGCGCAATCTGACGCAGGTTACGATCGAGGACGCGGTTGCGGCGGACGACATGATCACGACGCTGATGGGAGACCGCGTCGAGGGCAGAAAGGAGTTTTTGGCAAGAAACGCGAATTTCAACAAGGTAGACGAGTTTATCGATAAGATCAAGGTCGGGAAGGAGCGCGGAAATGAAGAAGAATGAGCTTTTAAAAGAAGAGCCGAAGGGAACGTTGTTCGTCACTCCGCTCGAAGAAGTCCTGCCCGCTTCCATGCTGCCCTATGCGGAGGAGGTCATACTCGACCGCGCGCTTCCCCGCGTAGAGGACGGGTTAAAGCCCGTTCAGCGGCGCATTCTGTATACCATGCACGAGATGGGGCTTACGCCCGACAAGCCGCACAAGAAGTCGGCGCGTATCGTCGGCGATTGCATGGGGAAATATCACCCGCACGGCGACTCTTCCGTTTACGACGCCATGGTGCGTATGGCGCAGGACTTCAACATGGGCAAAACCCTCGTGAACGGGCACGGGAATTTCGGTTCGGTCGACGGCGACCCCGCCGCGGCGATGCGGTATACCGAGGCGAGACTGGAACCCGTCGCGCTCGAGCTTCTGCGCGATCTCGATAAGAACACCGTGCCGTTCGCGCTCAAGTTCGACGAGTCCCTGAAGGAGCCGAAAATGCTCCCCGGAAGATTCCCCAATCTTCTGGTGAACGGGGCGTCGGGTATCGCCGTCGGGCTTGCGACCAACATTCCTCCGCACAACCTCGGAGAGGTGATCGACGGCGTCGTGGCGTATATCGACCGCCCGACGATCAAGCTCAACGATATGCTCCGCTATATCCCAGCGCCCGACTTCCCCACGGGCGGATACATTATCGCCAACGAGCTGAATCAGGCGTACAAAACGGGCAGGGGCAGAATTACGCTCCGCGCCAAGATCCGCGTGGAAGAGGCGGACGGGGATAAGAAAAACATCGTCATTACCGAGCTTCCCTATCAGGTGAACAAGGCGACGCTGCTCCGCAAAATCGCCGAATTGCGGGAGGAGAAGAAGGACGAGCTCGCCGCCGTGACGAAGGTGTGCGACGAAAGCGACCGCGTCGGAATGCGCGCCGTGGTGGAGCTGCGCGGCGACGCGGACGTCAACAAAATTTTAAAGCTCCTGTACAAATATACCGATCTCGAAGTGACCTTCGGCATGAACATGGTCGCGATTGCGGGCGGGAAGCCCATGCAGATGGGATTGCTCGACATCATTAAATATTACGCGAATTATCAGCGCGAGGTCGTGCTCCGCCGCACCAAGTTCGATCTGAATCAGGCGCGCGAGCGGTGCCATATCCTCGAAGGACTGATCATTGCGGTACGGAATATCGACGAAGTGATCCGCATTATCAAGAAAGCGGAATCGACGGCGGACGCGCGCGAAAAATTGCGCAAGCGGTTCGATCTCTCCGAGAAGCAGGCGCAGGCGATTCTCGACTTGCGGCTCGCGCGGCTCACCAAGCTCGAGGTGTTCAAGCTCGAAGAGGAACTGAAACAGTTAAAGGCGTTGATTGAAAAGCTGACGGCGATCGTGAACAGCGTGCGTTTGCAGAACAACGTCGTCAAAGAGGAACTGCTCGAAATCAAGAAGAAGTACAAGACGCCCCGCCGCTCGGTATTCGTGTTTTCGGAGGACGAGGCGGCGGCGGAACGCGCCGACGTGCGCGCGCCCGGCGTGGCGAGCCTGATGTGCATCACGGCGGACGGCAAGTTCAAGTGCGTGACCGAAAAGAACTTTAACATGTCGAACAAGGAGATCGGCGAAAAGTCGAAGCCCGCTTCCGTCATCGTAAACAGTCTGCATATCAAGTCGGACGAACAGATTCTCATCTTTACCGACGCGGGCAACTGTTACCGTACCTATGCGGAAACGTGCACCCGCAAGTTCGGCGAATCGGGCTATTCTCTGACCGATCTTTTCGAGGAAGCGGGCAAGAAGGAAAGACCGGTATCCATTTTGCGCGCGGAGGGCGCGGAGAACGCGAACCTGCTCTTCGTTACCAAACAGGGCATGCTGAAAAAGACTGCCTGGTCGGAGTACGCGCTTCCGAAGCCGAACTTCCCCGCGATTCGTCTGAACGAGGGCGACGAGGTGATTTCCGTTCAGCCCGACGATACCGACGAGAGCACCACGGTGTTCTTCGTCACCAAAGGCGGTATGTGCCTGAACGCGCGGAAAGACGATATCCCGTTGCAGGGCAGAGTCGCCGGCGGCGTAAAGGGCATGAATCTGAAGGAGGGCGACGAGGTGCTTTTCGCTTCGCAGATCGACGGCGAGGGGGAAATTATCGTGGCGATCTCGGGCGGAAGATTCAAGCGCGTGATCGCGGCGCAGATCGACTCCCTGCCCCGTTACCGCAAGGGCGTGCAGATCGCTTCGCTGAAAGAGGAGAAAGTTGTCTTCGCCGATTACGTCACCGTGCCGTATATGCTCGCCGTCGTGAAAGAGGACGGAACTATGACGGAGCTTTCGAGCGAGGATATCCCGATCGATTCCACGAATACGCGGGGCAGAACGCTTCGCGGCGTAAAGTGGACGGCAAAAGCCGTGTACGCCATGAAGTATCGGGAGATCGAGGATTGATTGTTCACAAGTTTTTCTTGCGAGACGACGCAAGAAAAACTTCGTGAGGGTTAGGGCTTCTCGTCCTCTGCTTGCGCCAATTAGGAGCCCTCGATATACGGCGCAAGCATTCACCCCGCCCAGGCGCAGGTATGCGCAAATTGTGTCACGCAGCGGAGGGCAACCCTCCTCGCGGAAAAACAAATTCTGTAAAGATAAAAGGAGTTTTTTATGAAAAATATCGCTTTGATTATCGCCGGAGGCGTGGGGTCGCGGATGCATCAGGATATCCCCAAACAGTTTTTAAACGTTTACGATAAACCCGTCATCATTTATACGCTCGAAGCCTTTCAGAAGCACCCGAATATCGACGCGATCGAGGTCGTCTGCCTCGAAGGCTGGGAACTGATTTTACAGTCATATTGCCGTCAGTTCAATATCACAAAGCTCGAAAATATCGTCTGCGGCGGCGCGACGGGGCAGGAATCGATCCGAAACGGCATTTACGATATCGCGTCCCGCCATGAAGCCGAAGACCTTATTTTAATTCACGACGCGATTCGTCCCATGGTGTCGCACGATATCA
>JAETTR010000151.1 GCA_021768985.1 Bacillota bacterium | reverse complement strand
CGCGTTGTACTTTTCGATGCGCGCGGCGACTTCGCCGAAGTGATCGGACCCCGGTTCGTCCCATACGTTGATCATATCCACCGCGGAATACGGCGAATAATCGAACGAATCGATCGTGACGTTTTCCTCGCTGCCGAGCCCCGCGCCCGAAAGAGACGTATCCGAACCGACGATCGCCTTTAAGCCGACCTGCTCGCAATATTCGAGCTGTTGGAGATAGCCGGGCGTGCCCTTCTTTTCGAACATGTTGTCGATAAAGATATGCGTAAGCCCCATATCCTTCGCCAGCTGATAGTCCGCGAGCGTGTTAATGGGAACGTCCCAACCGCCGATCCACAGATGCTTATCCGCCTCGTATTCGGGATACTTTTCCGCCGTTTCGCCGCAGCCCGCAAGCGGAGCGACGGACAGACAGGCCGCAAGCGCCAAAGCGGCAATCGTTTTCTTTTTGAGTTTCATTGATTCTTCCTCCTTATTTTCAGCCTTTAATTCCACCCACGCTCATTGACTCCATAATCGTCTTCTGGAAAAAGACGAAGAGTACGACGACGGGGATTACGCTCGTGATGAGCCCCGCAAACAAGACGGGATAGTTGACCTCGCGCGAAGTTTCGAGCTGAAAGATGTACAAGCCCGAAGTAAGCGTGGGATACGATTGCAAAAACAACACCGGTTCCATGTAGTTATTCCAGAGCCCTATGGTGGAAACGAGGAACAGCGAACCCATAACGGGCAGGGACATCGGCAGCATAATCTGCAAGAATATGCGCAGGTGGCTTGCGCCGTCCACGAACCCCGCTTCCGCATACGTCCAGGAAAGCGTTTTAAAGAAGGAGTACAGCACCACGAAATTGAATCCGAAGCCCGCCGCCTTCGTGATGAGCAGCGCGGGACTGTCCAGAATCATGAGCGCCTTGTACACCTTGTACTGCGAAGGGAAGGAGCCGACGATCGGAATCATCATCGTGACGAGCGCGAGCCCGTACAGGAATCCCCTGCCGGGAAAGCGGTACTTCGACACCACGTACGCCACGACCGCCGACGCGATGACGCCGAGCGCCGCCCCGCCGCAGGAATACCATACCGAATTCAGGAACATGAGAATCATGTTGTTGCCGTTTACCGACACCGCTTTGAAGGCGTCCGCATAGTTGGCGAACCGCCAAGCGCGCGGGAATCCGTTGATGTTGTCGTAATATTCGTTCTGGCTTTTCAGCGAAGTGCCGAGCGCCCAGAGCATCGCGTAGAACAACGTAAACGCGTACAGCAGAAAGATTACGAACACGATGATCTTCGCGACTAAAAATCCGACGCTCTTTTTCTTGCTCTTCTGCGGATTTTCTTCCGGGGGCGTTGCGGGCAAAACTTCTTTTCCGATTACTTCTTGATTCGTCATTTTGCACCCCCTTTTAATAAGTCACGTCCGGGTCGATCTTGTTAAAGACCCAACGCACGAAGAACACGATCGGCACGCTGATTGCCGTAAAGATCATACCGATTGCCGCGGGATAGTTGAGATCGGTGCCGCTCTGCGTCTTTCGGTAGATCCAGAACGCGATCGTCGCAACCTCCTTGTTGTCGAGCAAAGACTGCCGACCCGCGTCCGCGAACAACAGAATGGGACCCGTGCTGTTGAACAGCGAAGTAAATTGCAGAATGAGCGTCGTGGAAATCGTCGGCCAGACCATGGGAATGATAATCGACCAAAGCTCCCGATACCACGGACAACCGTCGAGCTGCGCCGCTTCGATGATCTCTTCGGGCACGCGCGACATGGCGCTCTGATACAGAATCATGTTGACGCCGAATCCCGTCCAGACCGTAAAGGCGATGATCGTGCCCGTCGTTCTGTCGGGATCGTTCACGAGCTCGGGGAGCTCTTTTCCGAACCAGCTCCAGACCGTGCTCAGCGCGCCGCCGTATTTGATAAGCTCGATATACGTCGTAACGAACAGCACCGCGCTCACGATCGAGGGCAGGAAAAACACGACCCTGAAAATTTTGTAACCCCAGATCTGTTTGTAAAGAAAGTACGAAACCAGAAACGTAACGGGGATCATGATTACGCCTGCCGTAAAGTACTTCAAAGTATTCAGAAGCGCGGGAACCACAACCGACGAAGGGTTGGTCCACTCGGCGAAAAACCGCTTGAAGTTGTAAAGCGACCACCTGTACACTTCGCCGTTAAATCCGCTTGCGTCCACGTCGAACTCCTGAAACGCCATGATGATGGAATTGGCATTGATCCAGATATAGAAAATACAGAACTGAATAATCGGCAATAAAATCATGCCGTAAACGAACAGATACTCGCGCAAAACTTTCTTGCTCATTTTTTTGCGCGGCGTTTTCTTTCCGTCGGTTACGGTACGGTTTCCGCCGTTCGATTCCGCAGTTCCGATTTCCGGATCGGTTGAACCGACTGCTTTCTCCATCGCATTACCTCCTCATCTTCTATTCACTACGCCGGACTCTGCAGCAATCCGGTTTCATTCCTCGATAGCCGCCCTGCGGCGGTTGCACGCGGCGATCCGCGCCAGCGCGTCTGCGGAAAGCTTCGCTTCCCTTTCGTAGGTAAACAGACCGTTCTGTTCCTGCTCCACGTCGTAAAGCTGGGTATAACAGAACCCGCTGATTTTTTTACAGGCAAGAAGCTGTTCGGTCGCCCGCACGTACAGATCGGCAAAATCCGATTCCGAATCGCAGACGCGGTATCCCCAGGCGCTCCGTTCGCGCACGCACGTTTCCGCGCTTTGCACGCCGTTCACCCCGCCGTGCGGCTGATACGCTACGCCCCCGAACTCGCTCGCGTTCAAGGGAAGGTTGCCGTCGTACATCGCGCCCTCTTCCTTCACCGCGGGATAAAGCGTATCCATGATCAGCTCGCCCTTCTCCTCGATCGCCTTGATATATTCCCCGATCTCCTCCGGCGAGTGGTAGCAGTGGAAATCGAAAAGATCGGTGTGTCTGCCGTGATACCCGCCGCTTGTATCCACGCACGGGCGGGTGGGATCGAGCCGCTTGGTATAGGCGTAAACGCTTTCCACAAAACGGATATCCCGCACCTTGCTTTTGTCCTCCAGATTCGTCCACGCCTCGTTTAAGGGGCACCACTGCACGATACAGGGATGGTTGAAATCCCGAAGAACCGCTTCCTTCCATTCCGCAAGAAACTGTTCGAGCGAATCGAGCGTTTCGTACAGAATTCCCCAGCTCGCGTATTCCCCCCAGACCATGTACCCCGCTTTGTCGCATTCGTAGAGGTATCTGGGTTCGAACAGCTTCTGATGCGGGCGCGCGCCGTTGAACCCGAGGCTCATGGAAATGCGGATATCGTCCTTGATAGCTTCCGCATTCGGCGCGGTATAAATACCGTCGGAATAATATCCCTGATCGAGCACCAGCCGCTGAAACACGCTCTTGCCGTTCAGCAGGAATTTTCTGCCGCTGTACTTTACGTCCCGCAGTCCGAAGTAGCTCTTCACCCGATCCTGCCCGAACGTAAGCTCCACGTCGTAGAGCCTGCCCGCGCCCGGTTCCCAGAGTTTTTTCACGGCAAGCGGCAAAGAAAGCTTACAGACGGCGTCCGCGTCGGCTTCCGCCCGCGCGACCTCTTTGCCCTCGTAGCACACCTGCACGGACAGCACGCCCCGCCCCGCGGTTTCCACCTCCACTCCCACGCTGCCGTGTTCCGCGTCGGGGAAGAATTTTACGTTTTTGATATAGTTTTCGGGCGTGCGCTCCAACCAGACCGTCTGCCAGATTCCCGTCGTGCGCGTATAGAAACAGCCGAAGGACTCCCGCTTTTTCGATTGCTTTCCGCTTGCGGTGTTCTCGCGCACATCGTCGTGCACGCACACCGTAATGCGGTTCGCGCCGACGTGCGCGAACGGCGCGATATCCGCCTCGAAAGGAGTGTACCCGCCGATATGGCGAACGACGAAACTGCCGTTTACGTACACCTCCGTAAGATAATCGACCGCGCCGAAGTGCAGGACGAGCCTGCCCTCCAGATCCTCGCGGGAGACCTCGATCTCGCGCGTATATACGCAGTCGGTAATAAAATCGCGCAGACCGATTCCCGATAATTCCGATTCCGGACAAAACGGCACGACGATGCTGCCCGCGAGCTCCCGCCCGATGCGCCCTTCCGG
>JAETTR010000150.1 GCA_021768985.1 Bacillota bacterium | reverse complement strand
CGGTTGACGACGACGAGCACGTTCTTTCCGTATTGCCCGAGGTTGCCGTACCACCAGGAGGGATTGCAGGTGCCCTTCCGGTCGTGATATTCTCCCTGGCTCCTGTAAACCCCGAGCGCGCGCCCGTTTACGGAGACGTGACTGTCGCTCGGATAATACGCCGCATAGCCTGGCGCCTCCGAAGCGAGCTCCAACGAAAATTGCAGTTCTTCGAGCTCGGTGTCCTCCGTGAGATAGTTGGGCACGAGATATTCCACGAACCCGCTCCCGAGCCAAAGACTGCCCGCGCGGACCCGTTCGGGATCGGAGAAACAGGCGGGATCGTCGAATCTGCCGATGACCCGATCGGTCGTCGCCAGTCCGCAGGTGGGACTCACGTCGTAGTCCACGTACGTACCCACGTCGATGTGCGCCGATTCGATCCTCCCTTCCGCCTGACGGAGTCCGATCAGATCGACGATAATTTTATCGGTCGCAAGACAGCAGATTTTCTGCGTGCCCCGCACCCCCGAGGAGGTGGAAATTTCGATCAGACCCGCCGCGTGTAATTTTTTTACGTGCGCCGTAATCGCTCCGTTCGATACGTTGAACCGTTTCGCGAAATAGGCGAGATTGAGTTCTCCTTTTTGCAGAAGCTCGTCCAGAATTCCGATCCGGACGTCGGAATCCAACGCTTCGTACAACAGCTTTCCCTGCTTAAAATCCTTCAAATAAATCATGATACCGTCCTGCTCCGATATCATTATACTCCCTTTTCCGCGAAGTGTCAATCCCTCTTTCAGGAATTCATTGAATATTTTAAAGAAAAATAAAACAAACCCGATTAAAACTCGACCGTGAATTTACTGCCTTCGCCGAGCTTGCTTTCGACGCTGATTTTCCAGCCCGACTTCTGACAGATTTTTTTGACGACCGCAAGCCCGAGTCCGAACCCGCCGTTTTTGCCGCCGTGGGATTTATCGACCGTAAAGAAGCGGGAAAACACCTTGCTCATATTTTCTTCCGCGATCCCGATCCCCGTATCCTCGACCGTCAGCCCGCGGTAGTTGAGCGTGGCCGTGACGCTTCCGCCCTCCTTGTTGTATTTTATGGCGTTGCGCACAAGATTTCCGAAAATCTCGCTCAGCCGTTCGTGACGGCTCATGACCGTCACGTTGTCGTCGATTTTTTCTATGATCTCAATCTTTCTTTTGTCCGCTTCGGGCTTGAGCGCGGATATCGTTTCTCTTGCAAGCGCGGAAAAGTCCACCGGATAAGGGGGCAGCTCGTCGCTGTCCAGCTCGCTGTAATTGATGATGCAGGCGATCAGATTGGTCAGCCTTTCGCTTTGCGCCAGAATCGTTTTGTACGCCGTGTCCTTCTGGCTCTCGGTCATTCCGCCCGCCCGCAACAGTTCGGCGTAGCCGTGAATGGACGTGAGCGGCGTGTTCATCTCGTGCGTCACGTTGGAAATAAATTCATCCTTCGAAACGCGCGCCTTTTCCACGAGCTCCTTTTCCGCCTGTATTTCGTCCATCTGTCTTTGTATGTTGCGGTTGCGCTCGTTCAGAATATCCGCGATCGGTTGAAGCTCGGCGTATTTGCTCGTCACGTCGGGATTCGCCGCCGCTTCCGCGGCAAGCTTTTTCACGGGGGTCAGAATAAAGTGTGTCGAAACAAAGGCGATCACCGCGCACAGCACGAGTACGAGAATGAAAAAATACAGCAGAATCGGCAACGATTTTGCAAACAGACTCCAATCGGTATCGGTGAAAATCGCGATCCGCACCAGAACGTTTCCGTCGAAGTTCTTGCAATAATACACCATGTTCTTGCCGAGCGTGGAGCTTCCGCGCATCGCAAAGCCTTCCCCGTTGAAAATCGCGTCTTTGATTTCCGATCTGTCCGAATGGTTTTCCAGATCGTCGGATGCCATGCTGTCGCCCAGCACGTTGCCCTGCGCGTTCATGAAGGTAACCCGCGCGCCGTTCAGTTTTTCCGAAAAGGCTTTCGCGCCTTGCTCGTCCAACGAAAAACTGCCGTCGTACGCGTTCATGTACACGCGCAGATATTCCTTGCTGTCGTCGATCGACGATTTATAATAGACCTGCGTTGCCGCAAACGAAAAGACAAACAGGCACGCAAAGGTGATCCCGAGCGATAAAAGCCAGATGCGCAATTTCATAAAATTCTCCTTTCAGATCGCGGCGCGAAACCCGCCGCCGAAGATCACGGAATTAAAGCTTGTACCCCACGCCGAAGACCGTTTCGATTTTTACGCCGAGTTTGCGAAGGCGCGCCACGTGATTGTCCAGCGTGCGCGTTTCGCCCGCGTCGTATCCCCAGACCGCGGTCAACAGCTTTTCCCGCGATAATACCTTGCCGTGATTTTCCATTAAATATTTCAGAAGCTCGTATTCTTTCCGGTTCAGCGCAACCGCGTTCCCGTCGATTTCGCACGCGAAGGCGTCGGTGTCGAGCGTCACGTTTCCCGCCGAAATGACCGCCTTCCGCTGTCTTGTACGGAGTCTCGCGTTCACCCGCGCCGTCAGCTCCAGCACCGAAAACGGCTTCGCGATATAATCGTCCGCGCCCAGATTCAGACCGTTGACCTTATCTTCTTCCTTCGAAAGCGCGGAAAGCATCACGCAGCTCACTTCCGGATAATTGTTTTTGACGAATTTCAACGCGTCTAAACCGCTTCCGTCGGGCAGCATGATATCCAACAGCGCGACGTCGGGCCGGTCCTCCGCAAGCGCGTCGGTAAAAGCGCGCAACGTCGGAAAAGCCCGAAAGCTTAATCCGTTCATTTCGAGCGCGACCTTCACCATTCCGCAAATGCTCGCATCGTCCTCCAAAAGAAACACTTTTCCGTTCATAAATCACCTTACCGATATTATATCATTTCCGGCTTGAGAAATAAAGTGTTGCGAATATGTAAAATTGTAATAAAGTTGTAATATTATCCGAATCTGCCGTTGATATAATCGTCCGTCTTTTTGTTCTGCGGGTGGGAAAACAGCTTTTTCGTCTCGTTCATCTCGATCATTTCGCCCAGAAGAAAGTACGCCGTGTAATCGGCGATCCGGAACGCCTGTTGCATGTTGTGCGTTACCATGATGATCGTCATGCGCCGTTTGAGCTCCGCGCACAGCTCTTCGATTTTTCCCGTGGAGATCGGGTCGAGCGCGCTCGTCGGCTCGTCCATCAGAAGAATCTGCGGCTCGACGGACAGCGCGCGGGCGATGCAGAGCCGCTGCTGTTGCCCGCCCGACAACCCCAACGCCGACTTGTTCAGCCTGTCCTTTACTTCCTCCCACATCGCCGCGCCCTTCAGGGAACTTTCGACGATTCCGTCCAGCTCGCTCTTCGAACGGATGCCGAACGTGCGCGGACCGTAGGCGATATTGTCGTACACGCTCATCGCAAGCGGATTGGGGCGCTGGAACACCATACCCACGTTTTTGCGCAGGCGGGACAAGTCCGTTTTTCTCGCATAGATATCCGTGTTCCCGATCCTGATTTCGCCCGTGATTTTACAATCCTCGATCAGATCGTTCATGCGGTTGAGCGACTTGATCAGCGTCGATTTCCCGCACCCCGAAGGACCGATCATCGCGGTCAGTTTATTTTTCGGGAAATCCATGTAGACGCTCTTCAACGCGTGGAAGCTTCCGTAATACAGGTTCATTTCCCTGACCGAAACGGCAATTTCGCCGCTCAGGTCAAAATTTTCGATTTTTTTCATCCTTTCTCCTTGTTCGTTTTACAAAAGGGCGCGAAAGCATTCCCTTTTTCGCCCGCCGTTTGTTGTCGAAGCAATGCTCCGTGAGCGTGACGAGAAGATTGAGCAGTACGACGACTATGATCAATACCGTGCCCGTCGCGTAGCATTTGTCCACCTCGAGCCCCTCGCTCATGAATTTATACATGAGCACCGCGAACGTCGAGCCGGGAGATGTAATCCCCTTGGGCATTCTGATAAAGGAACCCGCGGTGAAGATGAGCGCCGCGCTCTCACCCACGATTCTGCCCACCGACAAAATCACGGACGTGACGATGCCCGCGATCGCCTGCGGCAAAACGACGCGGAACACCGTTCTGAGCGTTCCCGCGCCCAATGCATAGCTCGCCTCGCGCATACTGTCGGGGACCTCCGACAGGCTCTGCTCGACGCTTCGGATCACGGTGGGCAG
>JAETTR010000149.1 GCA_021768985.1 Bacillota bacterium | reverse complement strand
GCGCGTGCGGCGTCGGCGGATGGTATCTCGAAAAATTACTCGCCAAGTGGAAAGCTTATGCGCGCTTCCGTGAAAGCGGGAACGTCGCCGATTGGATCAAGAATTGGAAACGCAAAAGAGCCGCCGCGCCTGAAGATCCCGAAGAGGGGGAATAACTTCATTTTTACTCACTTTTTTAATTGCTTTCACGAGGAGGGTTGCCCTCCGCTGTGAGACGCAATACGGCGCATACTTGCGCCTTATTGATTTGAGATAGAATGGATTCGTGCTCCTGTAATAAAATTGAAAGGACGCGGTTACAAGCTCACGGAAATTACTTACTTAAATATTGCCCCTTCGGAAGCGGACGACACCAACGTGCGGTACCGCTTTAAATATCCCGAAGCGGGCTTTTCTTTCGGTACGAACGTTTTCAGTCTCGCCGCGATTTCCGCTTCCGGAACGCGCAGGTTGATTTCGCCTTTCTCGATATCGATTTCGATCGAATCGCCCTCTTTCACGATTCCGATCACGCCGCCCGCCGCCGCTTCGGGGCAGACGTGCCCGATCGCCGCGCCGCGCGTCGCGCCCGAAAATCTTCCGTCGGTAACGAGTGCGACCGTATCTCCCAGACCCGCGCCGACGATCGACGAGGTGGGGGAGAGCATTTCGCGCATTCCCGGTCCGCCCTTGGGACCCTCGTAGCGGATCACGACGACGTCGCCCGCTTTGATCTTGTTGGAAGAAATAGCCGACATGGCTTCCTCTTCGGAATCGAATACCCGCGCGGGACCCGTATGCCGGTACATTTTGGGATCCACCGCGCTCTTTTTTACCACCGCGCCCTCTTTGGCAAGGTTGCCTTTCAGAATCGCAAGACCGCCGTATACCGAATAGGGATTGCTTACGGGGCGGATGATTTCGGAATCTTTCACTTTTGCGCCCGCCGTCAGTTCGTTCTGGGAAACGCCCGCAACGGTGAGCGCCGAGCCGTCGAACAGATTCGCGTCAATCAGCGTGCGAATGACGGCGGAAATGCCGCCCGCCTCGTGCAGTTCCTCGATATAGTGTTCGCCCGCGGGCGCGAGTCTGCACAGGTTGGGCGTTTGCGCGGAGATTTCGTTCATGGTGTCCACCGAAATCTGTTTTTCGGTAAAGCCGAGCTCGCGCGCCACCGCAAGTAGGTGCAGGACGGAATTGGAGCTCGCGCCGATCGCCATGTCCACCCGCTCGGCGTTTTTCAGCGCGTCAGGGGTAAGGATATCGCGGGGGCGGATATTTTTCGAAAGCAGGTTCATGACCGCTTCGCCCGAGCGTTTTGCGAGGGCGAGCCGCGCCGAATACACGGCGGGAAGCGTGCCGTTTCCGGGAAGCGCCATGCCGAGCGCTTCCAACAGGCAGTTCATGGAGTTCGCCGTGAACATGCCCGAACACGACCCGCAGGAAGGGCAGGCGGTGCATTCGAACCGATGCAGTTCCGATTCGTCGATCTTGCCCGATGTATAGGCGCCCACCGCCTCGAACATGGAGGAGAGGGAGAGCTTTTCGCCGTCCTTCCGACCCGCGAGCATGGGTCCGCCCGAAATAAAGACCGAGGGAACGTTTACGCGGATCGCGCCGAGGAGCATTCCTGGAATGATTTTATCGCAGTTTCCCACGAACACGCAAGCGTCGAAGGCGTGCGCCTTGGCGAGAATTTCCGCGCTGTCGGCGATAATCTCGCGGGAGGGGAGGGAATAACGCATTCCCTCATGCCCCATGGCGATGCCGTCGCACACCCCGATCGAGGGCACGATGACGGGCTTACCGCCTTCGGCGAGCACGCCGTCCGCAACCGCCCGTGCGATTTCATGCAAGTGGGTGTGTCCTGGAATGATTTCGCTTTGCGCCGAAATAATGCCCACGATCGGTTTTTTCATTTCGTTTTCCGACCACCCGAGCGCGCGCAGAAGCGATCTCTGCGCCGCCATGTTGCTACCGTTCGTAAATTGATTCATAATGCTACCTGATTTTAATTTCAATATCTGCAATTTCCGTTCACGGAATTTCTTTGCCCGCATTCTGCCTCGCAGAGAGTTCTGATTGGAAGAAATTCGTGAATATTAAGTTATATCTGTTCCTTATAATCCTTCGCGTCTTTGATGCAGGAGCCGCCGCGGGCGATCGCCGTTACGCCCGTCCGTGCCAGCTCGATGATTCCGTACGGCATGAGCATGGTGATAAATCCGTCGAGCTTTACGGGCTTTCCCGTCAGCTCGAGCACCGTCGCTTCGGGCGAAACGTCTACCACGCTGGCGCGGAAAATCTGGCTGATTTCGAAAACCTGCGTGCGCGTCTTGTCGTCCGTTTTGATTTTTACGAGCAAAAGCTCGCGGCATACGGCGTCCTCCTCCACCCGAATGATCTTTTTGACTTCGATGAGCTTATCCATCTGCTTCATCATCTGCCCCAGAATGTACTCGTCGCCGTTTAAGACGATGGTCATGCGGGAGAGGCTGTCGTCCTCCGTTTTGCACGCGCAGAGGGATTCGATGTTGTACCCCCGCCGCGAAAAGAGCGCCGCCACCCGCGTGAGTACGCCGCTTCGGTTGGATACGAGCGCGCTGATCGTGTATCGGTTCATCTTACTTTTCCTCCCATTCGGTAATAATCGTGTCGTAGGTCTGTCCCGGCTTGATCATGGGCAGAACGTTCTCGTCCTCGCCGATTCTGCAATCCACGAGCACGGGCGATTGGATCGAAAATGCCTTTTCGAGCACGGGAACGATCTCTTCTTCCTTTTCGATTTTCAGTCCGACCGCGCCGAAGCTCTCGGCGAATTTCACGTAGTCCGTTTTCTTATTGACCACGGTCTGCGAAAAGCGGTGTCCGTAAAACAGCTTCTGCCATTGCCGTACCATGCCGAGCGCGCGGTTGTTCATTAACAAAATCGTGATCGGCAGATTCTCGGTAACGGCGGTCGAGAGCTCGTTTAAATTCATGTTAAACGAGCCGTCGCCCGTCACGAGGATCACGTGCTTTCCCGTGCCGATTGCCGCGCCGATCGCCGCGCCCATGCCGTAGCCCATGGTGCCGAGCCCGCCGCTCGTGCACAGCGTGCGGGGTTTTTCGAAGGGGAAGTACTGCGCCGTCCACATCTGGTGCTGTCCGACGTCCGTCGCCACCACGCGGTCCTCGGGCGCGAGCTTCGCCGCCTCGATCAGAATCTTGTGCCCGAGTTCGGGAAGCTTGGCGTTCGCCTTTTCTTCCGCCTTGTACGCGGCGGCTTTGCGTGCGAACTCGCCGTCTTTCACTTGATTCAACAGCGGCAACAGAGTCTTTAAGGCTTCTTTCAGATCGCCGAGCACCCACACGTCTGCGGTGACGTTCTTATCGATTTCCGCATTGTCGATGTCGATTTGCACGACCGTCTTTTTCTCGGCGAACTTATCGCGGTTGAGCGCGACCCGGTCGGAGAATCGGGAGCCGAGCGCGAGAATGCAGTCGCTCTCCATGCAGAGCTTCGCGGCGGTATGGGTGCCGTGCATGCCGATCATGCCGCAGAACAGCGGGTGGGAAGCGGGGAAGGCGCCCAGCCCCATCAGCGTGCTTGCGACGGGCGCGCCGATTTTTTCGGCAAGCGCGATCAGCTCTTCGCTCGCGCCCGAGGCGATCGCGCCGCCGCCCGCCATGATCAGGGGGCGTTTGGCGGCGTTCAGCGCCTGCGCGGCTTCCCGCAGGGCTTCTTCGGGAAGGGGCTTGGGAAGATACCGCGCGGGCGGTTGTCGTTCGTAATCCGCTTCCGCAATCTGAACGTTCTTTAAAATATCGACGAGCACGGGACCCTTTCTGCCCGTGTTGGCGATCACGAACGCCTCGCGCAAGGTTGCCGCAAGGTCGTTTACGTCTTTTACGATAAAGTTATGTTTGGTGATGGGCATCGTGATCCCCGTGATGTCGACTTCCTGAAAGGAGTCTCTTCCGAGGAAATTGAGCCCCACGTTTCCCGTGACGGCGACGAGGGGAACGGAATCCATAAACGCGGTGGCGAGCCCCGTGACAAGGTTGGTCGCGCCCGGACCGCTCGTGGCGATCACCACGCCCGTTTTGCCCGTGGAGCGCGCGTAAGCGTCGGCGGCGTGTGCCGCGCCCTGTTCGTGCGAGGTGATGACGTGGCGGATCGTACCGTCGCGGTAGAGCGCGTCGTAGATATCGAGCACCGTTCCTCCCGGATATCCAAATACCGCTTCAACG
>JAETTR010000148.1 GCA_021768985.1 Bacillota bacterium | reverse complement strand
TGATTTCGTTTCCGTGTGTAATCATTTCTCGATTTTCCTCGATTGTATTGATTGCAGTTTTTCCTGCGTGCATATTTAATTGTAGCCGTTTTCCGCGGTTCCGTCAACCGTTTGAGCAAATTTTGCAAAAATTTCCGAACTGTGAGATTTTCGAACAAAAGGCGAACGCTTTATCAGTCAAAACCGCGGTCTACTTTCTCGCAACGCCGGTGCGGCGGGCGGCGTCCGCGACCGCCTTCGCCACGGCGTCGTGCGCGCGCTGTTCATAGGCGTAAGGCAAAATATAGTCGGGCGAAAGCTCCTTCCCGCTCACGCAGGAAGCGATCGCTTCGCTTGCCGCGCGCATCATCTCGAAATTGATATCGCTTGCGCGCACGTCGAGCGCGCCGCGGAAGAGCCCCGGGAACACAAGTACGTTGTTGATCTGATTGGGCTTTTCGGAAGATCCCGTTCCCACCACCGCCGCGCCCGCTTCGAGCGCGGCCTCGCGGGAAATTTCGGGTACGGGATTCGCACAGGTGAATACGATCGCCTTATCCGCCATCGAACGCACCATGTCTTTCGTCACGCAGTTCGCGACCGAAACGCCGACGAACACGTCCGCCCCCTTCATTGCTTCCGCAAGCCCGCCCTTCACGCGCGTGCGGTTGGTAAGCTTTGCGATTTCCTGCTTTTCGGGATTCAGACGGGAATCGCCCTCGCAGATCACCCCCTTGCTGTCGCAAAGAATGACGTCGCGGCAACCGAGATTCAACAAAAATCTCGCAATCGCAATGCCCGCCGCGCCTGCGCCGTTTACAACGATCTTTAAATCTTCCGCCTTCTTTCCGACGATTTTCAGCGCATTGAAGAGCGCCGCCGCCGTCACGACCGCGGTGCCGTGCTGATCATCGTGGAAAACGGGAATATCGAGCTCCGCCTTTAACCGCCGTTCGATTTCGAAACAGCGCGGCGCGGAAATATCTTCGAGATTGATTCCGCCGAACGAGCCCTCCAGCAATTTAATCGTGCGGACAATCTCTTCCGTATCCTTCGAGCGGATGCAAAGCGGAATCGCGTCCACGCCGCCGAACGTCTTGAACAATGCGCATTTGCCCTCCATTACGGGCATACCCGCTTCGGGTCCGATATCTCCCAAACCGAGCACGGCGGTTCCGTCGGTAATCACGGGTACGACGTTCCAACGGCGGGTCAGCTCGAAACTCTTTTCGGGCTCTTTCTGAATGGCAAGGCAGGGTTCCGCAACCCCGGGCGTATAAGCAAGCGAAAGCTTTTCGCGGGTATCGACTTCCACGCGGGAAACGACCTCGATCTTCCCCTGCCACTTGCCGTGCAATTTTAACGATTCTTCTCTGTAATTCATGGTAACCTCTTTGGCAATCTTGTTTCTCCCGAAGCCAACGCTTTTATTATACACGTTCGAAACGCCGCCGTCAACCGCACGGCGGTGGGAAAATCAAAAAATATAAGGAGCCGCTCCGAAAAGCGGCTCCTCCCCCTCAAAAAAATTTTTTATACAAATCAATTATTTCGTGCGTACGCGCACCGCCGTCACGCTGTAAGGCTCCACCGTTACGCCGAGCGTATTGTCCGTAAAGCCGTCCACGACGCGGGTCGCGGGATAAACGGCGGACCCGTCTGCAAGCGTGCTGACCGCGTTGGTCTTGCCGTTCTGCAAGGTTACGATCTTCGCCGTGCCGCGCAGTTTCACTCCGGACGTACCCACGTTCAGATTGAGCTTCATTTCGGTTGCGCCGGCATTTACGATCTTTACGATCAGATCGCCCGTTTCTTCGTCGGCGCTCGCCACATAGTAGAAATCGTCGAGCGTGCGCGATATCACTTGCGCGCCCTTCGCGCCGTTATACGTTGTCTGCGGCGCGGAACCGGAAGCAAAGCTTACCGAAGATTCCAGCTTATGATCGCCCGCGTTCTGCATAAAGAGCTGTTGCACGTAGTAGTTGGGCGTAAGCACCACGTTGGTGGAATCGAAGAACATCATGTTCACGCCCCACTGGTTCTTGCGGGCAAGGTTCCCGAACATGGGCGCGTAAGCGGCAAGTTTTACGATATCGCCGTTCCGCTCGAAGCCCGTCATCATAGCCGCTTCGGAAAGCGCGGTAATCCAACTGTTTTCGGTGTAAGGATACCGAGCGCCCTCATCGGAAACGGGAGAACGCGGGATCGCCGAATTTGCGGAATACTCGCCGACGAACACTTCGTAATAATCGTTCGGATCGGTGTCGGCGCGCTTGTAGTCGTCGTACAGCTTCGTGTTCGCAAGGAAGTCGGTATAATTCATGTAGTAGTGCTGATCGTGCACGCCGTACTCGGCAATCGAACTGATTTTACCCTGTTTCTTATAGGCAATCGCCGCAGTCTGCGCCGCGCCCTTCCGATTCGCCGAAGGCAATTCGCAGTGTTCGAACATGGTACAGTTGCCCACGATGATCTTGACGCTGCCGTAAAGCTTATTCGACTCGAATGCGAATTCATTTAAAAACTTTTCGTAAAAATTGGAATAATAATCTCCCCACTGCTCGTTGCCGATTCCAACGTAATCCATATCGAACGGCTCGGGATGCCCCATGTTCGCGCGAACCTGCGCCCAATATTTTTCGTTCGGATCGGAAGAATTCACGCTCCCCTTTGCGAAACAGATTAAATCCTTCGCGTCCTGGATAAAGTCGTTCACCTTATTGCCGTGACGGCCGTTCAACGGCAATCCTGCGCTCTGTCCCTGACAAGCCTTACCGCAATTGAGAACGGGGATCGCCTTTGCGCCGAGAGATTCGCAGAGCAGGAAATACTCGTAAAAGCCGATGCCGTACTCCATCTGGTAATAAGTCGTCTTGTCGTATTTTCCCCAGATATCCATGTTATACGATCTGGTCGCCTGTTCGCCGTAGGTGCGCTGTTCGGAAATCTGTCCGTCGTGATTCAACGTATAGACAAATTCCGGAACCGTGTCAGCGGAATGCTCCCCCGCTACCTTCGAAGCCCCGATCGAGTTCTTCCAGTCATAATAACTCGAGTCGTCCAACCCCTCGATAATACACCCGCCCGGAAAGCGGAAAAACGCGGGCGAAAGATTTTTAATCGCGTCATAGAGATAATTTTTAAAACCGAGCGTGGAGTCCGTCGTCTCGAACTGAATACTGTCGAGAAGCACCGTACCCGCGCCCTTGAATTTCAGTTTTATGACAAGATCCTTCGAGCAAGTACCCGTCGCATTCACTGTCGTCTGATATTTCACCCATTCCGTACTCGGCGCAAGCGAAATATCCTTTGTCGCATAAACGATCGTACCGTCGGTTACCTCGATGGTGAGCCCGTCGGAATAGCTACCCGTTTTAATAAACGCGGAAAATACGTAGTCAACCCCCTCTTTCACGGCGATCGGCGCGGCCTGATAGCCGAGATTGTTCAGTTCGCCGCCCGCCGAAGTGACGATCTCCGCATAATCGAGATTCACGTCTCCGAACGCCGACCTGTTTTTAAAAATACCGTCCGTATTCTTCACCGTGAGTTTGGCGCCCGATTCCGCCCGCCAACGATCGCTCTTACTCGCGCTGTTCTCAAAGGAACCGTTCGCGATCAGGTTGTCGTCGAGCGCATAGCTCGCATAGTTGATATCTTCCAGAAACAATCCGAATAAATCGGAGGAAATCTGTCTGGACGCCGTCGTCTTATCGATTCCGCCCGTGAGCGAAAGCGTCACGTCCGCATCACTGAAAGCCGGAGCCTGCCCGTCTATCTTTTCATTGTCGGGTTGTTCTTTTTCTCCGCAACCGACAATGCCGAATATAGCGGAAGCGCACAACGCTCCCGCCAAACAAGTAGCAAAAAACTTTTTCTTCATATTTATCCCCCCAGATAATTTGTCTGCTTTTTCCGAAACAGGAATCAGCAAAAAGCTTTCAGCTTTTGTACCATTATAGCACGTTCCTATTACGTTTGCAATAGTTTTATAAATTTTTTTATGAAATTTTTTATGTTTTCGTGAAATAATACAACGAAAAATTTCTCTTATTTATATGGGTGAAAACGATTGCTTTTTTGCAAAGATTCGTGTAAAATATAATACAGTTTGCAGAGATGTCTGAGTGGTTTAAGGAGCACGATTGGAAATCGTGTGACGGGGGTGACTCGTCCGGAGGTTCGAATCCTCTTCTCTGCGCCAAACGGGAATAATACGAACTTTTTTGAGTTCGTATTATTTTTTACCCAAAATTACTTTGGGGTTATT
>JAETTR010000147.1 GCA_021768985.1 Bacillota bacterium | reverse complement strand
CGTAGCTCTTCATCACGGCGATCACGAGCAGGTTGAGCGTTTCGGCGGGAAGCGGTCCGTACTGCTCTTCCATGGAAAGACAAACCCGCTTGTAGTCCGCCGCGGAACGGATTTCGGCGATCTGTTTGTAACAGTCCATGCGCCCCGCGTTGGACTCCACGTACCGCTCGGGAATGAACGCCGTCGCTTTAATGTCGAGATCGACGCTCTCCTGCTTTTCCCCCGTCAGCTCTTCATTCAAGATCTTGGCGTACAGCTCGTAGCCGACCTTGTCCATGTGACCGTGCTGTTCCGCGCCGAGCACGTTGCCCGCGCCGCGGATCTCGAGATCGCGCATGGCGATTTTAAAGCCCGAACCGAGCTCGGTAAACTGCATAATCGCTTTCAACCGCTCGGCGGCGTTCTCCGTCATGACCTTTTCGGGCTTATACGTAAAGTAGGCGTGCGCCAGCCGCATGCCCCGCCCGACTCTGCCGCGCAGCTGATACAACTGCGAAATGCCGAGACGGTCGGCGTCGATTACGATGAGCGTATTCGCGTTGGGAAGGTCGATTCCGTTTTCGATAATCGTAGTGGTTACGAGCACGTCGTACTCCCCGCGGTAGAAGGAAAACACGTTGCGCTCCAGCTCGCTCTTTTCCATTCTGCCGTGCGCGACGGCAACGCGCGCCTCGGGTACGATTTCCTGCAACCGTTTCGCGTACGCATGAATGGTTTCCACGCGGTTATACAGCAAAAAAATCTGCCCCTTCCGCGCGATCTCCCGCACGCAGGCGTCCCGCACGAGCGCCTCGGTCTCCTCCGCCACGTAGGTCTGCACGGGCAGACGGGCGTGCGGCGGCGTTTGAATCGTCGAAATGTCCCTTATCCCCGAAAGCGACAAATGCAGCGTGCGGGGAATGGGCGTGGCGGTCATGGTCAGGCAATCCACGTCGCGCTTATAGTTCTTAATCTTTTCTTTGTGCTCCACGCCGAACCGCTGTTCTTCGTCGAGAATCAGAAGCCCGAGATCGTGAAATTTCACGTCTTTCGAGAGCAACCGATGGGTTCCGATGATCAGATCGATCTCCCCTTTGGCAAGCTTCGCGAGAATGAGCGCCTGTTCCTTTTCGGAACGGAAACGGTTCAAGGAAGCGACGCGCACCCCGAAATCCTTCATGCGTTCGGTCGCCGTCTGAAAATGCTGTTCGGAGAGCACGGTGGAAGGACACATCAGCGCGACCTGCCGCCCCGCCAGAATGCAAAGATACGCCGCGCGGAGCGCCACTTCCGTCTTGCCGAAGCCGACGTCGCCGCAGAGCAAACGGTCCATGACCTTTTCCGAGCACATATCCTCTTTGATCTCTTCGAAGGAAGCGAGCTGGTCGGGCGTCTCTTCATAGGGAAACGCGGCGGCAAACTCCTCGTTCATTTCGGGATATTCGGGGAAAGCGTAGCCCTTTTGCTCACGCCGCTCGGCGTACAGCTGTTTTAAGTCGAACGCCATTTTTTTCAGGGAATTGCGCACGCGGGCTTTGACCCGTTCGAACTCCCCGCCGCCGATTTTCGAAAGCGCGGGATTGTCTCCGCCCATGTATTTGGACAGAACGTCCATCTGCTCGACGGGAACGTACAGACAGTCTCCCCCCTGATAGGCGAGCGCGACGTACTCCTTCACCCCTTCCGTCGTTTCTATCTTTTTCGTGCCCGTGATTTTGCCGACGCCGTATTTTTCGTGCACGGCGTAATCCCCGATTTCGGGGGCGAGGAAGATATCCCCCCGCCGTTTTTTAATCCGCTTTACGCTCGCCGCTTTGGTGAACAAATCGTTGGTGCCGACGATCGCAAGTTTTGCGCCGTGAAGAATCATGCCCTTGTCGAGCGATTCCTCGAGCACGGCGATCCCCTGAAAATCTTCGAGCCGCGCGGGCAAGGGAGATACGGGGAAATAATTTTCGGAAAGCTCGGCGCGGAGTTTTTGCGCGCGCTCGGGCGTGCCGCACCACAGCATGACGCGGTACCCCGTTTTGTTCCAGGCCCGCAGATCGGTAAACAGATCGGGCAAAGAATTCAGATACCGATGAGAGGGAACGGACGTAAAGTTATATATTTTTAACGGATTGAAGAAATGCGTCTGCCCCGCGAACGTCATCAGGGCAAGCGCGCGGCGACCGCTGAAATCGGCGAACTCCTCGGGCGGAAGGTACTGTTCCCCCGAAAAACTCGCCGCTTCCCCGCCCTCGCACAACAACGCAAGCCGTTCGTAGTGCTCTTTATAGAGCGCGTCGAACTTATCCTTCACGGGCTTGCACTCGTCGAAAATCAACGCCGTTTCCGAATCGGTTTGCGCAAGCACGCTACCCGCGTTGGCGATCAGCGGCATGATAAAATCGTTTCGGTACCCGCCCGCTTCGAGCTCGGAAGCAATCGCCTGCAAACGGGAATACGCTTGCGCGTTGCGGGCGTGCTTCAATTCTGCGGCAAGCGCCGCACGCAATGCGGGCAGCTCTTCCGTTTCGGGCAACACGTCGGTTGCGGCGACGATATCGAGCGCGGGAAGCAAAGGATAACGTTCCCCCGTCGCCTCATCGTACGGTTTGATACTCTCCACTTCGTCGCCGAAGAAATCGATCCGCACGGGATGCTCGCAATTGACGGGAAAGATATCGAGAATATCCCCGCGCACCGAAAACGCGCCCTTGCCGTCCACCGAGTATTCGCGGGTGTATCCCGCCCGCGCAAGCTCTTCCACGAGTCCGCGCATATCGCACTCCCCGCCCGCCTGCAAGCGGAACACTTTCAGACGCTTGGGCGCGAGCTGCACGAGCGCTTCGATGTCGGTTACGAGCATATCCGCGCCCGCCTGCCATTCGTAAAGCGCCGTCAGTCGCTTGTAGAGCGCATCCTTGGAGAGCGCTTTCCGGTATGTAAGCACTTCGTCTTTGGCGGGAAGAAGCGCGCACTTTATCCCCGAAAGCGCGGAAATTGCGGCGTGCGCGCGCTGCGCCGAGAGCGCGTCCGGCGCAATATAAACCGCCCGCCGTCCGACGAGCGATGCAATCATATATTTTTCGGGATCGGCGACGCCGAACACCGCCGTGGGTACGCCGCGTTCGATTTCCGCCCCCAACGCAGGGTATTCCCCACCCATTTTTTCAAACGAAAAAAAACTCATGCGTTGTATTTCCCCATGACGAGATCGATTTTTTCTCCTTTGGAAAGCAATACCGCCGCTTCGGCGGCGCGCTTACATGCGTCGGAAAACAGCTCGTAATCGCCCTTCGCGATGTCCGCAAGCACGTAATTGATAATCGGAATATTCACTTCTGGATCCCGAATCCCGATGCGAATGCGTGCGAAATCGCCGTGACCGAGCTCGGCGATGACCGAACGCATTCCGTTATGCGTGCCCGCGCTCCCCGCCGGGCGAATACGCACATGCCCTTTGGGAAGATCGTAGTCATCGTAAATCACAACGAGCTCATTTGGCGCGATTTTATACTTTTTCACAAGCTGTTTCACCGCTCTTCCGGAAGCGTTCATATAGGTGAGCGGACGGGCGATGATCACCTTCTCTCCGCCGACAAACGCTTCGGCTACGCTCGCTTCGCACTCCTTGCGCTTAAACTTTACGCCGAGCGTCTCCGCCGCATCGCCCGCGGCAAGAAAGCCGAGGTTGTGAAACGTTTTAAAATACTTTTCCTCGGGATTTCCGAGCCCGACGATTAAATACATAGATTCCCTCGCAAATGATATCGACCGAATAAAAAACAGCCGCCGCAAAAGCGGCGGCAAAAACGTTACTTAATCGTAAATTTTGCTCATAGGCTTATCGAGGTATACGTTCTCGATCGCCGCGGCAAAGATCTCCGCCGTAGTCAGAATCTTCATTTTGGAAAGCATTTTTTCCTGCGGCAGGTGAATGGTGTCAAGCATGACAAGCTCGGTGATCGGAGATTTTTCCAACCGCTCGAGCGCGGGTCCCGAAAGCACGGCGTGCGTACAGCAAGCGTGAATTTCCGTCGCGCCCTGATCGACGAGCGCCTGCGCGCCCTGCACGATCGTTCCCGCGGTATCGATCATATCGTCCACGAGAAGGCACTTCTTCCCCTCCACGTTGCCGATAATGTTCATGACTTCCATAACGTTCGCCTTGGGGCGGCGCTTATAGATAATCGCCATCGGGCAATTCAGGAGTTCCGCAACCATTCTCGCGCGGTTTAAGCTACCGACGTCGGGCGAAACGACGATATAGCTTTCATCCATCTTGTCGGCGAAATAATTGT